>CAZHEZ010000221.1:0-13103 GCA_964531315.1 uncultured Candidatus Obscuribacterales bacterium
TTCGGTTATCGATGAAGTGATAAGCAACCTGAGCGCCTCACTGACAGAGACATCAGCAAGCATTGAGGTAGGCAGCCTGCCCAATGTCGCAGTGGAGCGAACGCAAGTATTGCAGCTCTTTCAGAATCTGCTCAGCAACTCGATCAAATACAGGAGTGAAACGGCACCGCAGGTTTCCATAAGTGCGGAAGCCAGTGCGAACGAATGGCTCTTTTCGTTCGTCGACAATGGCATCGGCATCGATCCAAAGTACGCGGAAAACGTATTCGATATGTTTTCCCGCCTCAATGGAAAGGCAAAATATCCCGGAACTGGAATAGGTCTGGCAATTTGCAAGAAAATAGTCACCTCGCATGGCGGCAACATTTGGGTTGAATCCAAGCTGGGGCAAGGGTCTATTTTCTTGTTTACTTTGCCGGCAATAAGAAAAGGCAGGAAAACAAAAATGAGTGGCGCAATGGAAATACTTTTAGTTGAAGATACTCCCTCCGATATCAGGCTCACCCAAGAGGCGCTTAAGCACGCGGCTTTTAAATACAACCTGATAGTCAAGATTGACGGCGTTGAAGCATTGGATTATTTGAAAGAAACAAAAAATTCGTCTGATGTAAGACTGCCGGACATCATACTGCTCGATCTGAATATGCCCAGAATGAACGGGCACGAAGTGCTGGCGGAAATCAGCCGTGATGCGGTTTTGAGAGACATCCCCGTGGTGCTTCTCACGGTCTCTGAAAGAGAGGAAGACATCATGGATGCGCTCAGCTCCAAGATGAATTATTACATTGCAAAACCGGTCACCGGTGAAAAACTCTCAACTCTCATAAATGCAATCTATGAATTGCAAAATAGAGATCACCCTGAAAAAAGAGTACATTCGAATGAGGAAGTTCATATTCGCCTGGTTTTAGCGGGCAATCCGCATACATCGGCAGTCGCCCTCAAGAAACTGGCAGAAGATCCAAACGAACGCGTACGCAGCCGGGTTGCAGAAAACGTGCGATTGCCTCTGGATATTTTTCACAAGCTGGTGACCGATCCCAGCATTGAAGTGCGCACCAGCGTGGGCGAAAATCTGCAAGCGCCTGACGAAATCTTCGAGGTCCTGGCTAAAGACTCCAGTGATGATGTGCGTCTGTCCCTGTCGTCCAATGCGCTTGTGCCGACACATATTCTGGAAGCATTAGCCGCTGATGAAAATATGTTCGTCGCCTCTAATGCAAAAAAAACGTTAGCCGCTATCAACGAAAACATCGATTCCCGGTAAATGGCTTTCCCGCATTCACAATTCCTCTTGTGAAAAAACAAAAAGAGAAAACGAATCCACAAATGATCTAGCGAGACAAGAACATGAGTTGCAAATTATTGATTGGCAATATTGACACGGACGCAAACGAAGATGGTATCAGGCAATTTTTCATGCCAATAATGAGTCAGGTTGTTTCAGTTGATATTCCACTTGATCCCAGGACAGGAAAAAATAGGGGCTATGCCTTCGTAATACTGAGAACCGACGTGCAGGCCGAAAACGCGGTCAGGGATTTGCACGGCAAGTCCTCATTGGGGCGCAACATGACCATTACAATCGTGGAGCAAACGCCGACCAAGGGCAAGTGGTACAAATTCGGCGCCCAATAACGAATGCATTGCATATGCGCAGGCGCGACATCGCATACATTCGATCAAAAATTAAGTGAGCCAGCCTCTCGTAAACCTTTACCTTTTAGGCCAAATAGTCAAAAATAGCGTCTGAGAATTTGCACGTCAGCAAACAATGCAGGATAAGCGCTATGAAAGTCGTTCTGGCTGAAAAACCATCCGTTGCTCGTGATATAGCGTCTGTACTCGGTGCCAGCACCAAGCGCAACGGATATTTCGAAGGCAATGACTATGCTGTGACATATGCCTACGGTCACCTGGTCACAATCGCTGAGCCGGAGGAAATGAATCCAGCCTGGGGCGGTCCATGGAGAATGGCGCAGCTGCCAATGATTCCAGACAACTGGAAATACAAGGTAGTCGACAAAACCGTCTCGCAATTCAATGTCATAAAAAATCTCTTTTCCGATCCCAAGACTACTTCGATCATTTGCGCGACTGACGCAGGAAGAGAAGGTGAGCACATTTTTCGGCTCATCTACAAACTTTCAGGCAGCAAAAAACCGGTGGAGCGTCTCTGGATAAGTTCGCTGACTGCAGATGCAATTCGCGATGGTCTGGAGAATTTAAAATCATCAGACGAGTTCGACAACCTCGCCAATTCCGCCACTGCTAGAGCCCATGCAGACTGGGTGGTGGGGCTCAATTTCACCCGCGCTTATACGGCGATAAACAAGCAGCTGTGCACAATAGGCAGAGTGCAAACTCCCACTTTGGCTCTGATTGTCGATCGCCAGATCGCCATCGAAAGCTTCAAGGAAAAGCAATTTTTCGAAATCGTCGTCAATTTCGCACCGGGATTTCTGGCCCGCTACATTACTGCCACTGAAGAGCCGCAAACCAGGCTGCACGATCAGGCCGCGGCCCAGGCCATAGTCGATGCCATAAAACCGAAAAAAACGGGTGCTGTGCAATCGGTGGTGACGACGGAAAAGAAAAATAAGCCGCCGGCACTTTATGACCTTTTGACCCTGCAAAAAGAAGCCAACAAACGCTTTGGCTATACGGCTCAGGAAACACTCGATATTGCCCAAAATTTGTACGAAGAGCACAAGCTAATTTCATATCCTCGTACTGAATCCAGGCACCTTTCAACGGACATGGTGGCAGAGCTTCCCAGAGTTCTCTCCACTGTTCTCAAATCTCCAACCACGTCTAAAGCGGCAAAGGATGCGCTTGCCAAGAAAGGCATCGAGCCCGGCAAGATCACAGCGGCGCTGATACGCCCTCGCTTGAGTAAAGCCTATGTAGACGATGCAAAACTTACAGATCACCACGCCATCATTCCCACCTACAACACTCCTTCTCCAAATCTGCCCGACAGACAGCGCAACATTTACAGTTTGGTGGCATTGCGTTTTCTGAGCATTTTCATGCCGCCTGAGGTTCGCGACGAGACGACTGTGATTCTCAAAATCGGTGAGCACTCTTTTCGCGCCAAGGGTTTTGTCATCAAAGATCCAGGCTGGACTGCACTGGAGCCAAAGTCGAAAGACAAGGATGATGAAGGCGAAACAGGAGAAAAAGGCAAAGGCAAGGGCAAGAAGAAAAGCGACGCCGATAAAGACAATGCAGAAGATGTTCAGCAATTGCCGCCGCTGGCCAAAGGCCAGCAGGTAGACAAATTAAAAGAAGAATTGAAAAAGGGAAAAACCAGCGCACCCAAACCTTATGACGACGGCACATTGCTCACTGCCATGAAAAATGCCGGGCAAGAAATAGACGATGAAGATCTGGCCTCCTACATGAAGCAAAAAGGCTTGGGGACTCCGGCGACTCGTGCGGCGATTATTGAGCGGCTGCTGAAATCCAGCTATATCGAACGGCAAAAGAAATACTTGATGCCGACCGAAAAAGGCAGAGCCTTGATACAACAAGTGCACCAGGATCTCAGAGATGTGGCACTGACAGCGTCCTGGGAACAGGGACTGGCCGACATGCAAGACGGAAAAATGCAGCTCGACTCTTTCGAAAGTGATATTGCCGGTTTTGTCTCCCGTCTTTTGCCTGATGTTTCCGCTCAGACCGATGCACTACCATCGGTGCCGAGAGAAGGCGAAGTCAGTTTTGGCAGCTGTCCGCAATGCCAAAAAGGTTTTGTCCGTCAAACCCCAAAAGGGGCCGGCTGCAACCGCTGGAAAGAAGGCTGCAATTTTACGATCTGGCGCGATATCTATGGAAAAGAAATTACTGACACGCATATAAAAGAGCTGGTAGAAAAACGAATCACAAAAGAAATCAAAGGCTTCAAGAAAAAAGACGGCAGCGGAAAATATGATTCGCGCCTGGTGCTTACGGAAGACTTCAAAGTGCGTCTGGAAATCATAGCTTCCCCGCAAGGTGAAAATGGCGGCGGCTTAGGGCCCTGTCCGCAGTGCAAAGAAGGCACTGTTCGCCAGAATCAGAAAGCGGCCGGTTGCTCACGCTGGAGAGAAGGCTGCAAATTTACGATCTGGCGCGAAGCATTCGGCAAAGAATTGTCGGAAGACGACATCAAATCGCTTCTCAAGAAAGGTACTACCGACCTCATTCAAGGCTTCAAAAAGAAATCGGGCAATGGCACCTATAATGCTCGTCTTGTATTGAACGAGGAGTTTAAAGTGCGCCTCGAATTCGACAATACAATTGCTGCAGGCGAAGTGGCCGGTCAAGCCAAGACTCCGGCTCCAGTGGAATAAAGACAAAAAACTAATACTACTTGGGCCCGCTCAAAAAGACTCAGAGAAATACTGAGCCAAATTTTGTCCGATCGTATATATTAGGGGTGGGCTGAAAGGGGATTCAATGAATAAGTTCGGCGTTTTTCTTGTCGCTGTGTGTTTGCACGCATTTCTTGCCCTGCCGGTTTCGGCCAACCCCCCTCAACCAGCCACCCAATCTGCAGCTACTCTAAAGCGAGCTTATTTCGGTGCCGGCTGTTTCTGGAAGGTTCAATACATCTTTAGCAATGCACCCGGTGTGGTGAAAACAAAAGTCGGTTACTCCGGTGGAACGCTTGCCAATCCAACCTACGAGCAAGTTTGCGCCCACAACACCAAGCATGTGGAGACCGTGCAGGTTGAATACGATCCAGAGAAAACGACATACAGAAAGTTACTGGAAGTATTCTTTTCGCACCACGACCCGACCACGATCAATCGCCAGGGACCGGATCAAGGAGACCAGTACAGATCGGTGATCTTTTACACCGATGAAAAACAAAAAGAAGAAGCGCTGCAATACAAGAAAGAGTTGAACGACGCGCATCGTTTTTCTCATCCCATTGTCACCGCAATAGAGCCGGCCGGCAAATTTTTTGATGCAGAAGAGTATCATCAAGACTATTTCAAGAAGCACGGGCAGGTTTGCAATTAGGCGTCCTTACCGATAACCATTCAGGAGGGACTCAAGTGAGCGATACAGACGATCGGTCGCAAATATCCACTGTAGCGACCAATGTCGAGGTGTTGACTGCTCAGCGTCCGCGCATCCTTTCAGACACAATGGTTCAATTGCAATTGGCGGCCGCCGATTTTCCCGGTTTCCGCACAGGCGAGATTCTTGTCACCTCAAAGGAAAGCGGCTCCAACTGGAGATTAGTGCAGCGCTTTGGCACTGAGGCGGACGCGTCGAGATGGCGCATTTCGGAAAAACGCCAGATTTTGCTGAGTGAACTGGGCAGCAGCGACAAAGGCACACTGTTTCGAGTCACCGACGAGATGTCGCAAGACATTAGAGCCGACGTCGCCACAGCAATCGTGACTGACTTGAAAGATGGAAAAGAAAAAGAATTTCTGGCCTGGGAAGCAAAAGTGCAAAGCGAACAAGCCAGATTTCCCGGCTTTACCGGCTCCTCTATCGAACCGCCCTCACAGTCGCATAAGGGGCTCTGGGCATCTGTACTGCGTTTCGATACGCCCGCTCACCTGGACGCCTGGTTCAACTCTCAGGAAAGAACGGCATTGATAGGCGAGCTTGACGACATCGTCAAATCAACTCAATTTTCGAAGGTGCCAACCTCGTTCCCCGGCTGGTTTCCCCATGACGAAATTACAGGCGCTTCACCGGCAAAATGGAAAACTGCCGCCCTTGTCCTGCTCGGACTTTTTCCCGTGATCATGCTGGAAGTGATCTTTATCGTACCGTTCATCAAAGACTTCCACACACCGCTCAAGTCCTTCATCACCACAATCGGCAGCGTCTCAGCCACGACCTATTTGACCATGCCGCTTTTCATCAAATGGTTCAGATGGTGGCTTTTGCCCGGACGCGATCACACCATGAGAACTGAAGTCCAGGGGATGCTGCTGATCTCTGCACTTTTTGTGCTGGAGATTGCGGCTTTCTGGAGCCTGATTCCTTAGCGCTCCAGACGCAGGACGGCAGACTCTCAAAATTGCCGAAAGCCGAAATTCGAGAATTCCCCCAAGATTTCACATTAGTTACTTCAATATAATGTACAATTCCGCTCGGATTCCAACGTTGTCCTGGAGTCGCAGGCGCACTTGTGTACCTGCCTCACGTTTGCCAACACCGCGCCTGGGAGGGGTGTGCGTCGGCGTGTGGCGTCATTGTGCTGCGCTCGGGTTTACTTACACGCAGAGGCCGGTTTTGTACCATGACCAAAGAACTCTCACCGCAACTGAAAGAACTCCTCCAAAGCTACAGCAACGAACTGCGTTTCTGGCTGAACGGAAAAGAAATACGCATTGAAAATCCGCTGCCGACCGCGCTGCTCGTCAATTATTTGCATGACGGCGGTCTGACCGGAACAAAGGTCGGTTGCGAACAGGGCGGCTGCGGCGCTTGCACCGTCATGATTACGCGCAACACCAGAGATGGTGTCGATCATCGCTCAATAAATTCTTGCCTCAGGCCTCTGGTGGCACTTGCCGATGTGGAAGTGACGACGGTGGAAGGAATCGGCAATCTGCACGACGGGTTGGATCCCGTCCAGCACCGCATCGCCACATACAATGGCACACAGTGCGGCTTTTGCACCCCCGGCTTTGTCATGAATATGCACGCTTATTTGCAGCAAAATGAAAAACCCACCCAACAAGAAATAGAAGATCTCTTTGGTGGAAACCTTTGCCGTTGCACTGGCTATCGCCCGATCTTGCACGGCATGAGAACTTTCGCCTGCGACTACAATCAGGAGAAAGACTGCACACAGCCTTGCTCTCTCGATCCGTTCTTCGAGGTTAAGGTCAACGAAACCCATTTGAAAATCGACGCCAAGAAGTTGCCCAAGGCCGGCGACCTCAACCGCCTTCATTTCCAGGGCGATGGCATTCACTGGATTCGTCCCGTCACACTCGACGAAGCCAGCAAGCTCAAGGCAATGCTCAGCGAGCAAGCCGGAGCTCTTAACGTCAAATTAGTGGTCGGCAATACCGCAGTGGGAATCTATCCGCACGAAAATCCGACTTACATTATCGACATCTCGCGCATTCCGGAATTAATCGAGCTGACGGATTCGGCAGATGGTATTACCCTCGGTGCGGCAGTTTCGATTCAAGATCTAATCGAGCACGCCGAAGAAATTATCAGCAGAGAAAAATCGGCTCATAAGACTGCCGGACTCGCTCAGCTTGTCGAGCATGCAAAACATATTGCCGGCATTCAAGTTCGCAACGCCGGCAGCGTCGCTGGAAACATTTTCATCACCAAGAGCCACACAAAGAGCGGCACGCCCTTCCCGTCCGATCTTTTCACAGTGATGGCGGCGTTGGGCTCCAAAGTGACCATCTTGTCGAAAGACTATGGTGACCGCGGCAAGGAATTCGACCTCAGTGATATGCCTATTGCCGAAGATCTGCCTAAAGATGCTGTGCTTAAATCCTTTCACATTCCCTTGATCAAAGATCGCGAATACACTCAAACATATCGCATCGCCCGCCGCAGCCAAATGGCTCACCCCATAATCAATGCCGGCTTCCGCTGCAGGCTCGACAGCGACAATGCGATTTCGGCAATCTCGATTGTTTTCGGCGGACTGACAACCTGCAACGGCAGGATGCCTGAAACCGAAAAATGGTTAGTCGGCAAATCATTCAATGAAGGCAATCTAAAAGAAGCAATCAAGGTGCTGAATAAAGAAGTGGCATCGATCATCGTCGAAATGGACGAAGAAGGTTTCACTAACGAGTACCGAGCACAACTCGCCGAGAGCTTCTTCTACAAATTCTTCCTCTACGTGGCCAAACAGATTGACGCGGTGCTGATCGCAGATGTTCATAAGTCGGCAGCAGAGCAGGCTTTGAGACCGCTTTCATATGGCAAACAAACCTATGACACGGACGATTCGCTGCTTCCTCTGACCAGCCCGATTGCCAAACGCACCGCCATCTCGCAAGCTACAGGCGAAGTCAAATATGTGCATGACTTGCCGTTGCCGCCCGGCGGCTATTATGCAGAACTGGTCATGAGCACTCATGCTCATGCAAAATTCGAATTCAAAGACGGACTGGCTGCCACCATCGAAAACTTGAAAAAGAAATTCCCTGGCTTTATCACTTTGATCACAGTCGAAGACATTCCAAAAAATGGCACCAACGTGATCGGTCTGGGAGGAGATGATCCCATCTTTGCCGATGGTGAAGTAATCTGCGTCGGTCAGCCGATTTGTCTGGCTCTGGCGGAAGACCGACTTTTGAGCAAGCGCGTAGCCGAATACGTCGGCAAAGAGTGCATCAGCTATGACAACCTTCCAGCTATTGTCTCTTTCGAAGAAGCGATCGAGAAAAAACACGTCATGCCATTTCCCGGAGCAAAACCAGACCCCAACAAGAAGGTGCTCGAAGTTACTCGTGACGGCAGCAACGAATCCTGGCTCTCCGATACAAGCAAGGCCATGCCCGGCACGCGTTTGCTGAGCGGCACGATGAAAACACCGGCCCAAGCGCACTTTTACATGGAAACATGCTGTGCCATGGCCCTGGCCGGCAGCTATGACGAAATGACCATTTTTTCGTCGACTCAAAATCCCAATGCCGACCAGGCACAGATTGCCAGAGCACTGGGAATCAAAGCCAACCAGATCACCATTCGCCTCGAGCAGCTTGGTGGCGGATTTGGTGGCAAGCAAAACCGCGCCGTCTTTGTCGGTGCCATGGTGGCAATTGCATCGAAGAAGGTGAGACGACCGGTATTGCTCAAATTCGACCGAGCCACGGATATGCAGACAATCGGCAAGCGCCACCCGCATATCAGCGACTATCAAGTCTGCTATTCAGACGACGGCATTATCAACGGCATGAATGTCGAATTGAGAGCAGACGGCGGATCGACAATCGACTGCTCGCTTGCCGTCATGAAAGGCAGCGTCATGATGTCGGATGGCTGCTATCGCACGCCGACTTTCCGCTCATCGGGTAAGGTTTATAAAACCAACAAAACCAGCAACACCGCCATGCGCACTTTCGGACAAGTGCAACCGCACCTGCTCGTTGAGGACGCCATCGAACATGTGGCCTGGGACTTGAGCAAACGTACCGGACGAAAAGTAACGGCAGAAGAAATTCGCCGACTCAACATGTATGAATCATCGGAATATGAAACCGCTGATGCAACACACTTCGGACAGCCGCTCTGGTACTGCGACTTGCGCGAGCAGTGGGACTCGCTGTATGAAAGCGCCGATTTCGAAGAGCGCCTGGCGCAAGTCGAATTATTCAACAAAGAAAACAAATGGAAGAAGCGCGGCATCTCGATGATTCCTCTCAAATACGGCATCGGCTTCAAGCAAATGCCGGCCCTCAACACTTCCACGGCACTCGTTCATATCAACAAGGAAGACGGTTCGGTAACGGCCATCCATGGCGGCGTCGAAATGGGACAGGGTTTGCATACCAAGATCGCCCAACTGGTGGCACACGAATTGAATGTTCCATTGGGCTTTGTGCGAGTGGCCAGAAACAACACTGACATCATCGTCAATGCTCCGGCAACCGCGGCATCAACTGGCTTCGACCTCAACGGTGGCGCCGTAGCTATGGCTTGCCGCACACTCAAGAAAAGGCTGGACGGCGTTTGCGACGAAGTCAGACGCAGACACCCGGAATTAGGCGATCTGCGCTTGCAATGGCGCGAAAAATGGCCGCTGATCGTCAAACATGCCTGGACACAAAGCGTCAACTTGCATGCCACAGAACTCTACAAAGCACCACACTATGATGTGCCTGTAGATCACTACGACCACGGCAAGTTCTTTGCTTATTTTACGTATTCATTCTCTATTTCTGAAGTCGAGATTGACGTGCTCACAGGCGAATACACAATCTTGCGCACCGACCTCCTTTATGATGCCGGTAAATCGCTAAATCCAGCTATTGACCTCGGTCAAATTGAAGGCGGTTACGTCCAGGGAGTCGGCTTCTGCACGACAGAAGATCCGATTTACGATGAGGAAGGCAGGCTGACCACGGACAATATCTGGTCCTACAAGCCGCCCTGCACCAAGTCTATTCCTCTGGACTTCCGAGTTGGACTGGTGCCGCGCGATACGGCCAGTTGTTTCAAGCAAGAACAAGCGGGCCTTTTGGCGGTGAAAGCTTCCAAATCGACAAGCGAACCCACTCTCAGCCTGGGCAATTCGGTCTACTTCGCAATCAAGCACGCGATCATGGCGGCAAGAACCGAACAAACCGGCGTCGATGAGTGGATTGAGCTGCCAGTGCCGCTCAGTTGCCAGCGAATCCAGCAGGCATGCGCCGTTAAGACTGAAAACCTGACCGTCGCCGCCGTCAAAGCCGCCGTTCACTGAGCCCTCAACTCTTAGCCTCCGTGGGGCGACGAAACTCGTCGCCCCGCCTAATCCTACCCACATCCGGGCCGGGGACACTGCCGCGGGACATTTTACCCTTAAGCGTCACTGCATCTACCTTTTGGGGATCAGATCCCGAGAAGGGGCGGTTTAATCCAATTTCTCAGATTGGCCCGAGGTTCACGTCTGAATCGGTCTGCCAGCTTGCCTTTCCGGCATTTCAGCCCAGCTTCTGCCTCTTGTCACATTTGGGTCATTATCAAGAGCCTTAATATAACTGTCTGAACCTCCGACTCTTACTACCCTTGTGGCACTTCGCTGCCGCAAATTCGACGATCGATTCTCAAAACAGGAGCGATTCGAGCATGACCACCAATTCAAACGTTGGCAATCAATTTACTACCGGCAATTTTACTACCGGCAATCTGGCAGGCGCCGCACCGCAATACATGCAGGGACAGAACGAACTGCTCTTGCAACAAGCGATTGCCTATCGCTATACGACAGCATTTGCTGAGTTGAACAGATATGCCTGGGACCTTCAGCAAAAGGGCAGCCTCGGTGGTTTTGCATCGGTAACAACCGTAGCGCTGGAGCGCGGAGGAATGATCATCAAAGGTAAATTGGCAGATGGTCAGGAGCGGTTGTTGTTTAGAACAGATGGACAGGGACGTTCGTATGGATTCAAGTACGACGAAAAAGGTGAATTGCTCTGCGCAATCTCGGCCGTCACAAAAGATATAATTCCGTCTCTAGTCGACACTGCCACACCAGAACTAGTAATCAAGAAAAGCAGAGAGAATCCCACTGCGCCGTGGCAAGAGCACGGTTGGAAGCGCCATGGTTATGATTGGAAAGAGTTTCCCAATCATCCCAGCAAGGCATCTTTCGAAGTACTGGAAGACGGCTCCGTTCTCGAACACTGCGCACCACTCATGCAGTTCTTCAAGCCCAAAACACTTTATTCAATTTCCAATTCATAAAATCGCCAAATCAAGGCTCGCATATTAAACCTGCAAAAATGGTTTATAACTTGTTGTGCAGCAGGATCAATTGAATTGGTCGGCTCGAACGCACACAATGAATGGCGCAGGCGGAGAAAATATGAGTCTAGAGCGTTGGTCTCAGGTAGATGAATACTATAGCGAGATTTTGATAGCGCCTGATGCGGCGCTCGATTCCGCACTGGAAAGAAGCAATGCAGCAGAGCTGCCTGCTATAAATGTCGCTGCCAACCAGGGCAAGATGCTGATGATTTTTGCCCAGATGCAAAAGGCTGAGAGGATCCTCGAAATCGGCACCTTAGGCGGCTACAGCACCATCTGGCTGGCGCGTGGGTTGCCCAAAGAAGGCAAGCTGATTACCTTAGAGTACGAACAAAAACATGCCGACATCGCCCGCGAAAACATCAAAATAGCAGGCTTGTCCGACCAAGTCGAGATTCGCGTCGGCTCCGCCATCGACACTCTTCCCGCCCTTGTCAAAGAAGGTTGTCCTGCTTTTGATCTTATTTTTATCGACGCCGACAAACCAGGCTACTCTGAATACTTCAGGTGGTGCATGCAATTGTCGCGCCGGGGCACAGTTATCATTGCCGACAATGTTGTGCGCGACGGTCAAGTCACAGATCCCGATTGTGAAGACGAGCGAGTGCAAGGAATTCGCCAATTCAACGAAGTAGTGGCCAAAGAGAAACGCTTCACAGCAACCGCCATTCAAACAGTTGGCTCCAAGGGCTATGACGGCTTCATGATCGGGCTGGTAACCGATTGATAGCGCCTCAATAAGAGCCGCCGCAGCCTTCCATCTGGGTTTCTGAGATTCTATACTTAGGCTCGGCAGCCCCGTGTTTTCAAGAGAACCCTTGCCGTGACCAGCACAAAACCAGGTCTCATTCTTGCTGTAGCTGTGGTCCTCCTGACCGCAGCACAAGCATTGGCCGTGCCGGTCGCCAAAGATGGGCACTCAAGGCAGCCGGCATCCGGCAAGAGCGCGGCTCAAACCACACTGGTTCTTGAGGGCAAGAGCGCTCTTTTTGGACCTTGTTCGATACGTTTCGGCAAAGGAATGAAAGTTAGAGCCAAGTTTGGTTTTACCATCTGGTCGTCCGACAATCCAGACAAAGTCTATATGTTGAACGCGGAAAATCATGCCTACATTTGCCAGACCGTGGACCAATGGATTAACTGGAACCGCCGCGGCATCCCTCCCATTAGAATCTCAGAAGTTGAACTCATAGACAAACCAACGATCGCTGGTCAACCCTGCGTTCACTATTTTGGATATCAGACGACCGGCAATATGAAAGTGAAGGCGACTGAATTTTATTGCCTGCAGAAAGCACCGTGTAATTTGAAAGCAGTGGATTTTTGGTGCAAGCATTATATGCTTCCTGCAAAATATGGATTTCCGGTCATGGTAAAGCAGCGAGTCGGAAATGAGTTGGGGCTTCTTCTGGACACACAAAAGATTCGCTTCGAGTCTGATCCTCTCATTTCTTTTGATGTTCCAAAAGATTACAAACTGACCAAAGACAAGGCCGATTTCTACTTTGGGGACGGCGGTGGAATGAGCAAATCGGATCTGGAATCAATTTTTTCACAACCACTAAAACAAAACTAAGACGATGAAAACGAACGCAGTCCGCCTGTTGGACAATCTGAAGATAGAGTACGAACTGAGAGAGTACGAGGTCGAT
>CAZHEZ010000222.1:0-13057 GCA_964531315.1 uncultured Candidatus Obscuribacterales bacterium
CCCGCCATGGCGAAAGTGGCGGACCCGCAGGAAGACCCATCCTATAAGCCGATGAACTGGCCGATGCCGGAAACCGTACCGCCTGCCAAGCAATATGCCAACTCGCTGTGGCAACCCGGCGCTCGTACCTTCTTCCGCGACGGCCGCGCTTCACGCGTGGGCGATATCGTGCGCGTCAATGTAAAGATCAACGATAAACTGCAGTTCAACAACCAGACGGAAGGCAAGCGCACCACCATCAACCCGAAGGTGGCTGCGTGGATCACTGCCCAGCCGACCAAGAAGCAGCGTGGTGAGATCCAGGATCGCCTGGCCCTCGCCATGGTCAACGAGGCGGCTCGCGTTCTCGAGTCGGGCATTGTCTCCGACCCGCGCACGCTCGACCTCGCCATGATCTTCGGCACCGGCTTCCCGCCCTTCCTGGGTGGGCCGCTCAGCTACGCTGACAGTGTCGGCATCAAGGTGATTCACCAGAAGCTTGAGATGCTGTCCAGGGTCGCGGGTGAAAACTACGCGCCTTGCCAGCTGATCAAGGACATGGCTGCTCGCGGTGAGAGCTTCTATCGGGACTAAGCGGCTGACACGCGCAAGCGTGCCTTCTGTTTAGCACCAGCAGGAAACGGGGGGGAGTATCGCAAGGTACTCTCCTCCGCTTTTCTGTCTTGGTTGTTGGCTTACTATAAATAGTCGTTGATGCCTCGTTCCTGGCGCTGTCGCCGAACCAGTTATCTTTCGCAAGGACAGATGCGTGGCAAGTCCTTGCTCCAGACAACCGGTCCGGCTCCCTACCAAAATCAGCTAAAACGATCAGTTATCCTTTCAATATAGATAAGAGGGTGCACATGACTACTACTAAAGATGATGTTCGCCGGCAGTTTGGAGCCAATGCCCACAATTATGCTGCCAGCAAGGGGCATGCACAGGGTTCGGACTTGCAGATTGTTTTATCATTCCTCGATCCGCAGCCGCACATGCGGGTTCTTGATGTGGCAACCGGGGCTGGGCACACGGCTGCTTTGATTGCGCCAGCCGTTCAGCATGTGACTGCCTCTGACCTGTCGCCTGAAATGATTGCCGAGACAGCCAAGCTGTTTGCCGCAAAAGGGCTCACCAATGCCTGCGCAGTGGTAGCCGATGTGGAAGCGTTGCAATTTGCTGATGCATCTTTCGATGCCGTCACCTGCCGGATTGCGCCGCATCACTTCTTGAACATCGAGAAAGCGATTGCCGAAATTGCGCGCGTTCTCAAGCCGGGAGGTGTATTCGTCCTGGAAGACAGCTTTTCCCCGCAAGCAAAGCGGCTGGACCGCTTTATAAATGACATTGAAAAGCGGCGCGATCCCACTCATGTGCGTGCATACACCAGGCGTGAATGGCGGCGCATGCTGATTCATGCCGGATTGAAAGTGTCACGTATGCAAAACTACAGAAAAACGCATGATATCGAGGAGTGGATGAATAATTCCGGTTGTTCGGAAGCATTGAAAGACTCGGTCCGGGCCATGTTTTGCGAAGCGCCGCCGGTTGCCAAAGAGCATTACGATATCAAGGTTGAAGATGGAAAGCCGATCAGCTACACCGATGACAAAGTGATCGTCAAGGCATTCAAAGCATAGAGATTGATGGCAATGCTCTCAATCTCTTGCTGTGCCAGGTCAGAGAACGTAACGGACATTGGTACTGCAGGTGGTGCTAGTTTCCGTTTCGTTTTTTTTGCTGATGCAAAATGACATTCGATAGTATAATCTAGATTTTGTTAAACAGGCATCGATTCAGCGCATAGGCGCATTTTCTAAGCCTGCGATTTGAGTGCGAAATAGCGGTCGCTTAGATGATTGAGCATGCTCTTTGTGTGGCCGGAATCATGGCCCAGAGAAACATTCAATGTCGGACTTTCTAAGAAGGCCAGCTCAGGCAGAATGTTTTGGCTCACCAATACTTTTCCATATTTTTCGAAATCAGGCCTGTTTTCTTTGTAATCCGGACCGAAAGCCATGTCCATCGTTTGCCCGATGAAATCTTTGAATTGGCCAGGCGCGCTCGTGCTGTCGGTGGCGGCAACCTCGGCTACAGTATTTTGCGCCGCCGCTTCTTCATGCGTGCCGGTTGCAGCTGCGCTTGGAAGGTCTGGGATGTTTGCGGTTGCAGCGGTTATGACCGTCGTTTGAGGCGTGTCCGAGATTGACGTCCTTATCGACGTTTCTTCAGAGGAGCCGGCCAGGGGTGGGGGCGCAGCAAGTAATGCAGGGTGAGCTGTCATATGAGTTTTAGCAGTAGTAACGGCACGGCAGCAGACCAGACTAACGGCCTGGTCTATAAATTGGGGGCTGCCAGATTCGAAGGGGCTGACAAGATATATAAAACAGCAGACTGCGTGAACTAATCGTGAAAAACACGTGCGCACATCTGCTGCCGGCAGAACGTAAGAGCAAACCGGCACTCCGTTGGTTGCAGCTGGCTTACCTAGCGCGATCGCTTGACAGCGCCAAAAAAGCTAAATTTGTCAAACCCCTTGAAATCCTGTTGCCGTCTGGATTTGGTTTTGGGCAGTTCGGCATTTTTCTTTGTAAAAGGTTGATAAGAGCGTCATGGTAACCAGACTGACGCGATTGCTAGGGTGAGCTACCTCGTATTTCCATCAATTTTGCCTGAAAACAACCGACCTTTTTCCCAACCTTCGCTCAACTCGACAAGCATCAGACCCTCCTTCGTGGTGGCAGATGATGTCCGTTGTCAGTTCGAGCACGTGTTGGTTTAAGGGTTACGAGGCGGGTGTTTCAGGTTTTCTTGCGTGAAGGCGACTTGCGTTGTAGCGAGTCGAACAAGACTTGCCAATCTGCAAGTCAAAACACGGTTTGCACCACAGCAAGCCGATCCTCAGACCAAGCAGGGTGGAGACGTCCACCTATGCAAGCAAGGAAAAGTGAACACACATGAGCAAGCGCAATCCGCTTACCAAGAATGACGGACAGGTTGTCCGCTCCGAGAAGCCCACGTCAGTCGAGCTCACCGTCTACCAATCCGGTGATGCCGTTGTCCACGAGTCGCGCAACGTCGAGTTGCCCAAGGGCAAAGTGACCATCCAGCTGGAAGGTCTGCCCGCCAACTTCGTCGAAGATTCTTTCGAGGTCTCCGATGTTTCCGGTCCCGGTGCTTTCAAGCTCGGTCCCGACAGCTTCCAGCCCGCCAATCTCTCGCCCCAGGCCCTGCTCGCCAAGGCAGTTGGCCACAAGATCACGCTTCTCGAGCAGACCAGCCAGGGCCTGATTCGCACTACCGGCACACTGCGCTTTGTGCTCGGAAACCAGCTCGTCATCGAAGACGCCAACGGCATCCAGGTGCTGCCGACGCCGGCGAAATTCGAGCTCGAGTCCATCCCCGACGGTCTCAGCGCCACGCCGGCTCTTTCTCTCGAGCCGACCACTGCCGAGTCCGGCGTTTATCTGCTCAATTCCATGTACGAGACCGGTGGTCTGTCGTGGGCGCCGCGCTATGCGGTGTTCTATGACGACAAGACCGGGCTGGTCACCAAGCTGCGCTGCCGCGTCAAGCTGTCCAACACCACCGGTGCCGACTTCGATGACGCCGTCATCAAGCTTCTGGCCGCGCACAATACGTCGCGTGGCGGCGGTCGTGCCCGCGGTGGCATGCGCGCTCAATCGGCCGGTCTCGAGTCGGCGATGCCGATGGCCGCTTCCTTTGGCGCTCAGGCCGATTACGCTGACAATGCTCAAGTCGGCTCGGTCGGCGAGCAGAAGATCTATCTTCTGCCCGAGAAGCTGTCCATCAAGAACGGCGAAACGAAACGCCCTTACCTGGTCGTCGCTCGCGACGTGAAGGTGAAGGCGGAGCTCTATCTGCCGGCCGTCTACCAGTACCAGGCCCGCGCCGTCGAGGAAGATGACCGCAAGTTGCCGGTTTTCGTCCGTCTGCGCCTGCGCAACGACGCCGACAGCAATCTCGGCAATGCTTTGCCCGCCGGTGAAGTGGCCGTCTTCCAGCCGGATTCCACCGGCAAGTACCAGAAGACCGACCCGCAGCTCCAGCTCGGCGCCGTCGCCAAGGGCGAAGCGTTCAAGCTCGACCTTTCCGCGCCCTCGTCCGATGTGAAGGCGTCGCGCCGGCTGGTCTCCTTCCGCCAGGATCCCGAGGAGAAGGAAGAAGAGGTCAACCCGGTTCCCGAGGGTGGTCTGGAAGTCCAGGAGGGCGGCTTCGAAGGCGGCCCCCGCATCAGCACTCCCCGCGTCGGCGTCCAGGGTGGACCCAATATCGGCACTCCCGGCGAACATTCGCGTCGCCGTCAGGAAGTGGCCGAAGGGGCCGGCAAGAAGGAAAAGAAGCAGCCCAAGCCGCGCTTCCGCGAGGAGCAGCGCGAGACCACCGTCTACAACTTCAAGGATCGCCCCGTGCAGGTGCTGATCCAGGAGTCGTTGCCGCAGAACTTCACGTGGCTCGACAAGACCCACGAGCTGATCTCAGACAGCGAGACGAGCGGCGTCTTCACGGTTGACGTTCCGGCCGGTGGCTCCGTCACCGTCGGCTACGCCATCCGCTGGAAGATCAACTAAGGCGGTGAACCCAGGCTGAAAGGCCAGGCGTTTGCGGCTGAAGGCTAGCGGTCGGCGCACGATGAGAACAATAGTCGACAGCGATCGGCTGTAGCTTTCATGATGTTGGCGAGAAGGAGAGGGGGAGAATTTTCTCCTCTTCTCCTTTCTCGCTCTTTTTTTGCAGGTATAATTATAAAGAGTAGTAAGACGATAAGACCATGCCACACGTTTTCCTGCCAATCTTTCCATCCAGACAATCCGACCAATTGCCATGAAGCTTCGTCTGCTCTTTACTTCAGGTTTTTCAGCTTAGAGGGAGGCGCTCATCGGCTCGTATGTGATAGTTTGTTTGCATCAAGCTGGCAAGGGGATAAATCGTCTCCTTCTCGGGGAAAATGATTGTCAGATAGAGGCGTTTAGAGTCCTCGATTTTCTGCCTGGACGGAGCAGTGATCTTGTAATGAAGAAAACGGAAACAGACGAGAGACTCCTCCTTCAGGGAGCCGTTGAGATGTTTAGCGAGCGCAGCCGCAAGGACAAGAATCTCTTGCCGAAGCTGAAAGAGAGAATTCCAGGCTATTCCGATCCGCAATATGTTTCTGCCTACTCGAGAGTAGAAGCACTGTTCGACAAAGCCTGCAAGCTGACCTTTCAATGGACGACGGAAAACCCTCCCGGTGCCATCTTTGAATTGCCGGATCGGGACCGTATTTTTGTCGACGAACTGGCCAGGGATTGCGATGGATTTTCTGATGAAGACTATAATGCCGCATTAGCCTATGGCTTCGAGATGACCATTTTTTAGCGGGAAATTTCTTGGCCTTGGCATAATTTGTGACACCATCTGTGGTGCAAATTTCTAATTGGCGAGATTTTCTCGTAATCTTTTCGGCCTGGACCTAATTCGGCATTTATAGATAGCTACATCTGGGTAGATGTGATCTTGGCGAATCATTGATTTTGCTTATCCATTGCCCTGGGAGTCTTTTTGTAAGAAACATGCCGCTGCCCCCTAATGAAGTGCCAGAAGGATTGACGTCGAAGGGCTATAAACGGCTTGGTGCGCTCTATATGCTTATGGGCCGCCAAAAACAGGCGGTCGAGGCTTTGACACGATCGACCGAAATGAGGCGTGCTCTGGCTTCCACGGAAGATCCTGAGCCAGGCAACGAAGCCGAAAATGACGGGGCCATGACGGAAAGCTTGAAATTCAGTCTCAACCTTCTCAAGTTGTGGCGCAAGGCGGCCTCCGACCTGGAAACGGAAGAACCTGACGCGCTAAAACTTGCAGCAGGCGCCGATTCCGACGGCGACGCCGAAATGGAGATTCGCAAGCAACTGGTTGCTCTTGGTGTGCCGGAAAGTGAAGTCGATCAATATTTGAGCAAACTATTGGAGTCGATGACGGAATTGAAGAATTCCGATCCCCCGCCGCTTGACGTACCGGAGGGGCTGAGCGCTGCCGAGTACTACGAATTGGGTCTTAAATACAAAGAAATTGGCTGGACAGAACAAGCCAGAGATGCGCTGGCCTTCGCTATTGAAATTGAACCGGATGGCGATTCAGGCAAACTGGCCGCCTCTTATTTGCGCACGAAAATCCCGCGCCATCCTGTGCCCCTTGTTGCAGAACAAACCAATATTCACGGATTCAATCAGTTTTGCGGTGGTGATGAGCACGGTGCACAGGAAACTTTTGAAGCGCTCATCGCTGAATATCCGGATTTCGAATGGCCTTACGGAAACCTTGGCTGTTTGTTTATTCAATTGGGAGAAGTAGCCAGGGCAAAGAAGATTCTGCGCAAGGCTATTGATATAAACCCTCACTATGTGAACGCCTGGCTGCATATGGCCAGGGCCGAAGCACTGGATGGAAACTATGACGAAGCCTACAAATGTCTCAGTCAGGTGGAGCAAATCGACAGCGATGAAACCTCCATAGTCGGCATCAAGAAGCTGGTTGATGAAATCTCTGCTGAGGATATTTGAGGATGACTGGTGATGCCATATGTGATACCAGCGCGAATGTCCATTATGCGAGCTAGTATATAAAGTAGTATAAGCAATCAAAAAAGTTGACCCGCTGGTGAATTGGCTTTCAAAGCCGATTCCCAGACGGGTCAACAGGTGTATCGAGGGACATCGATTCAGGCAGCGCTGTCTTCGCCCGGGTTCTTTCTTCCCGTCACAGTCCTCTGGCGAGGCGCCGTCTTCATCGCAGTGATTTGCACTGCCAAGCTGGCCGTTGCCACAGATGGGGACGTTTCGGCTGGAATCACCTCTTTGTAGTGTCCTTTGCGTTCGATGATTTCCACCACCCGAGCAGGCACTACGTAGCGAATTGATTTGCCGGCCCGGATCCATTTGCGCACAAGAGTGCTGCTGATGCCGCTGGGCGGGCAATCAATCAGCGCAATGTCCGCTTCCGGGAGGGTCTGACGCCAGGCGGTAAGTGCTTTCTGAGCGTCTTCGCTGGAGCGCGGGCAGATGAGCAATCTCACCAGACCCAAAAACTCAGCACGACGGTCATAGCGAACCAGATTGTCGATGACGTCTTCGCCGCAGATGAAGTTGAGCCGGACGTTGTCTCCGTACAGCGCTTTCAACTGTTTCAAGGTGTCTATCGTCCAGGTGATGCCGGGGCGGTCGATTTCGATACGAGAAGCCTCGAAAAGGGGATTGTCCTTGACGCCCGCTTTGACCATCTCGAACCTGCTTTCGCGGTCGAGAACGTCAACTTTCTTGTGCGGAGGCGTGCCGTTAGGAACGAAAATCACCTTTTTGAGACCATGTTGTTCGAGGGCGAACTGCGCAAGTGCCAATTCACGAAGGTGCATTGGGTTGAACGTGCCGCCCATGATTCCTAGTTCGGTCATGGTTTTCATGGCGTTATCCGTATTCATTAGCTCAAACAGCAGGCCTGCTGTTTGTTGCCTCTTGCCCACAAGTGTTCGAGCCCGCGCGCATGAGAAGCGCTAGAAGAAACGGGCGTGAAAGTGCATTGGGCGAGCAGTTATTAGAGGCTGAAAGATTTGATTCCTGATTCAAGAAAAGAGAATAAGACTTAGAAATTTAAGATGCCAGGCGCATCTCATTCAAGCCTGTACGTGTAACGAAACAAGTTGTCAGGGTGGCGCGGCTAAATTAGAGAAGGGTGTGCAGGCCAAAACTGGTGCTCCCACCTGCTATGAAACTTGAGAAAAAATCATAGCAATTGTGCCCTGCCGAGAGCCCGAAACGCTGACTGGGTCTGGGCTCATAAATCAACAAAGGACCATCCAGCCGGTTCAAATCTGCAAAATTCGCTGAAAATGACCAGTGGGTTTGGCTTTTCGGTAATTGTTGATTAGCTATGAAAAATCAAAAAGATCATAGTGATCTGAAGCTTTCATTTGAATGGGAGTGGCGGGGAAGTGTCCTGACAGAAAATACTAAAAAAGATAGTAAAGCCAGACCCAAAAGGAGAAGAACTGGAAGCTTTCGCCTCCAGAACTTCCCCCCGGGACTCAGCCCTGCTGCCTTTCAGCAGCAGAGGAGAATCCCTAGGCGATTAGGCCTGCGCTGGTGCCAGCGTGACCCACACCTTGGTGTGACCCTTGTCCTCCTCGATCTTCGAGATCGCCACATCCACAGCCTTTCCAGGCGTGAAGGCAGCGAGCTCTGCATCTTGGCGGGTGCGGTCGTCGGTGATATCGCTCACGTGCAGCAACGCTTCCACGCCGCCACCCAGGCGGATGAAAGCGCCGAAGGCGACAGTGCGAGCGACGGTGCCGCGGCGGGTGTCGCCGACCTTGAGGGTCGAGCGGAAGGAGGTTTGCTGGTCCTTCGCCACCGCCTGGATGCGTTCGCGGTTGGCATCCACCTTCTTGTAGCTGAGCTGGACGCGGCCGGCTTCCAGGTCGACGTACTTGACCACGACGGCCACTTCATCGCCCACCTGCATGAGGTGAGAAATGGTGACCAGGCGGCTGTCCGAGCACTCGTTGCGGTGCAGGAAAGCCTCGGTGCCGTTGGGCAGCACGACGATCGCACCGAGTTCGCGCTTCTCGGCGGTCGGGTTGGTTTCGCGCTCGAAGAGAATCTTCTTGACGCGGCCGGTGAGCTGTTCGCCCACGGTGAGCGAGCCGAGCTGTCCGCGGAGCGTTTCAGCCTGCTGCGCGGCAATCGCCTCGCGGTTGGCTTCCACGTCCTTGTAGCTCAGCGAGATGCGCTGGTTCTCGGTGTCGACGTTGACGATCTTCACCTGGACCGACTGTCCGACTTTCAGCACATCGCTGGGGTTGACGCCGCGCGAGTGGCTGATTTCGCTCTTGTGGACGAAGCCCGAAACGCCGGGCTGGAATTCCACCAGAGCGCCGATTTCGCGACGTGGGGCGGCATCCGAGCGAGCATCCTTCTTCTCGAGCATGATCTTGGTGACCGTGCCTGTGACGATGGAGCCCACTTCCAGGGTGGCGATGGCGCTGCCGACGAGAGCTTCGTTGGCGGCTTTGTTGCTGAAGAGGATGTTGCTGAAGCGACCTTTGTCTTCAG
This sequence comes from uncultured Candidatus Obscuribacterales bacterium, assembly GCA_964531315.1. GTDB lineage: Bacteria > Cyanobacteriota > Vampirovibrionia > Obscuribacterales > Obscuribacteraceae > QKMZ01. The sequence goes on from CAZHEZ010000222.1 coordinate 9,084, forward strand.
CCTTCAGCACTTTCACGCTCAGGGTCTGACCGACGAGGTCGCCGGCCGACTGTCCGCCCTGAACGAGCGAGAGCGGGATGAAGCCCTTCAGACCGCGGAAGGTCGCCTTGAGACCGGAAATCCGGTCGTCGTCCTTGCGCTTCTCGACGCCCACGACAGTCACTTGCGTGACATCGCCAGAGGCTTCGAGTTGCTTGAGGGCAGACCAGGCGGCTTCGATTTCGCGTGCGTGTTGCAGGCGGGTGAACGAGAGCTCGACGCATTCGTCGCTGTCGCCGTCGGAAACGACGAGGAATTCAGCTTCGTCACCGGGTTTGAGGTCGCCAGCTTCCTTCTTGGACAGCAGTGCGTCGGACTTCTGTCCGATGCCGACGTAGAAGCTCGAGCTGTCGCCGTAGGGCAGGATGGTGCCTTTCACCACCGAGCCGTAGGCCACAGGACGAGGAACGTCGTAGCTGGCGAGAAGTTGTTCGAAAGTCAGAGGCTGGCTAGCGCTGCTTCCGACGGTGTTGTTGGTGCCGTTCGCGAGAACGGACACAGGAGCGGTTGTGTCATTCATGTTTTTCATAGATCTCCTTGCGGATAGATTTGAAGCCCGTTTCAGTGGGCATGACTGAGCCACCACCCCCTTACCAATGCGCACACTCCGTCCGACATCCCACAAGGGAGGTCTAAAGTTCGAAGACGGAGGCAATGCAAGGGTTTAGGGAATGAAAACTTCTCTGTTCAGAAAAGGATGTAAAGGTGGTTAAGTCGACCCTAAAAGGTCGCCAAGTGGAAAAGCAAGTAAGTAATCCAATTGCTGAGCTAGCGGAACTGCTAAAGGTATCTAAGAAATAGAAGGTCGGATAGCCAGAACCAGGTCATAGCTTTTGATTCCGGACCTTCAGGCTTGATCTTAGCTCTCGCTAGTATTTAATTACTGAAGACAGGGTTATTGGCTCCCGGCCCATTTGATAGTTTGCTAGGTCGCGCTAGCGGCACTCAGATGCCTCGCCGAACTGGCGATACGGCTGTTACATTGGGCAAGCTTTGCTGCCCTCGAAACAAAGGGATTTCTACGCAAAACACTTCTGCCCGCTAACGCGAGCATGCACCTAGCGCCAAACAGGTACCTGCTTACAGCTAGCGAGGCGCAACCGCCAGTTCAGATGCTTGTCACTTTTGCTTGCACTATAATTGCAATTGAAGTAGCGCAGACTGTCGCGCTTTGCCGAGCAATCGGCAGGGTGAGGAAAGTCCGGGCACCGCAGGGCTGGTTGCTGGGTAATTCCCAGTGCGCGTGAGCGTGAGGATAGTGCCACAGAAATGATGACCGCCAGGCCGTGAGCGCTTGAAGCGAAAGTGGAGAGCGCTGATAACTGGTAAGGGTGCAACGGTGCGGTAAGAGCGCACCAGCAAGGTCGAGAGGCCTTGGCTAGGTAAACCCCGCTGAAGGTGCAAGGCGAAGGTATAGCTTGAGAAAGTGGCGGCCCGTCACCTCAAGTTGCCGATGCCGCTAGAGGGTGTGGGTGACCACACTCCCAGAGAGATGACAGTCGAACACAGAACCCGGCTTACGCGCTACTTCAAATTTTGTCCAAATTTCGCAAGGATCGAAAATCGCAACGCCTGCACAAGTTTGCATAGTGATAGCGCCGGCGGTCCATTGCTGGCTATTGTTTGAGCGGTCTTGCCCGCACCGGTGCGAACCTTGGCCAGCTGAATTTTGACGCTCGATTGGCTGCCGAAATGAAGCAATGCGGCAGGCACGAGCAGCTAAATGTTCCGATTTCTTGATGATTGGTGCTTTACCGGCATCCGTTTTTTGTAGGCTGAAACTATCCCTTTTCCATTCATTCCGGAATTTCTCTAATCCACCTGCGCCCGTATTTTTTCGACCTCTTCGACCTCGAGAGTGAAAACTTCGATAGTCGGCGGCGCATGCAATGAAGTGGAAAAGGACCAATCCGTTCGACCGCATCTGCGGTCACCTATTTGCTGCTGCTGCGTGAAGCAACAGCTCAGGAAAGAGGAACAACATAGTGAGCAAAGACAACACTTCCGCCTCCACCGCCAATGTCACCGAGCTCAAGGCTCGTTACCAATCCCTGCAAGTGCGCGCCGAGAAGCTTGGCGAAAGCCTGCAGTCCCTGGTTCCCCTCAACGAGCGCTCGCAGGCTGCCCAGGAATCATTCCTGCTCGCCTACGCCGACTTCAAAGCCCTGCAGAAGGCTTTTGCCTCCGCCAAAGAAGGTCTCAACGGCATCGTCATCCTCAACTCCACCAAAGAAGAGATCGAAGCCGAAGGTGGACTCTGGGAAGATCTCGCCGAAATGGCCAAGGACCTGCTGTCCGCTGCAATCGAAGAGCTCGGAGTCACTGAAGAAGCCGTTCGGGCTTCTTGCCTCAAGGACTTCTTGCGTGTTCTCGACCACATCGAGTCTCTGGTCGCCCGCGCTGAAACGGAAAGCACCAGCGCCGCTCAGTAACTTCCCGTAAATCGAAAACGGATAGAGGCAACTTGCTTGCCTCTATCCGTTCTTATGGTTGTTCCTGACACCACATATGGTGCGAAATTGGGCGGATTTTATATTTGGCGGCTGTAACACTATAAAGAATAATAGAACCAGCGGCCATTGAAAAATGCTCTCTGCTCTTTCGCTTTGCGCGCTCGTTGCTAAGCAATTACCTGGCGGAGAACATTTTCTGCCAAAAGGAAGGTTTTTTCACGGTCAGCTGCTGCTGTAATTCACGCACTTGCGCTTCCATTTCGGCAATCGTCGAATTGCGTTCGTCGACAACGAATTGTGCTTCATCGCGCTGAGTCTCCAGGCGCTTGAGGTTTTCTTCAAAGGCTCTTGCTTTCTGTTCGGCAGACTTTACTCTGGCCTCTGCAGTGCGGGCTTTCTGTTCTGCCGTCAATCTTTGCTGATACTCGTCGGAGAGGCGTTGGGCAAAAACTACTGTCAGCGATTCAAAAATTTGATTGATGTCTGACGGCGCCGGCACACCGCCTTTTACCTCTACGCTTTCGGTCTGGACACCCATGGTTTCAGCATGCGCAAAGGCGGCGCTCTTGATCTCAACTTCGGTGACTTGTGCGTCTTCGGCTGATTCTGTCAATGCCTCGACTCGGCCCTCCTCGAAAAAGGAATCGAGATCGCTCAGCGACAGCGGATCGAGATCGGCTACGGTTTCGACTTCCAGCGCCAACTGACCGTCGGTCATGTGGTTGCGCTTCATCAATTCAGGCAAGCGTTCAGTGTCAATGCGATTGCTGACTTCGCCCGAATAGACGAACCATTTGTCTTTCGAGCCGACCCGTCTTTGCTCGCCTTTAATTTCACCGGAGACAAGTTTTGATTTCAGTTGGTCCTTGTCCACGCCCAGTAAAGTGGCGGCCTTGCGCATAGGAACGAGTGGATGAATCTGCATTGACACTCCTGGATATGAATACGATATACAAGCGTAGGTTGAGCCAAGCAGCATTATAACTGGGTTTTGAACGATCGAGACGATTTTCTTTGACTATCTGCTCGTGTTTTTTTTCGTCCTCGGCAGGTCAGAACGTTCCAGGCGATTGCTATCGTTGTGCGCGTAATAGACGACCTGGCAGGTCGGACAACGCTTTAGAAAATCATGGGCATTCTCGATGCTGATGCCGTTGCCTCGAAAGCGGATCACTGTCAGATGCGGCAGGCCGGCTAATTTCAAAAATCCATTGGCGGTGATCGGGGTTTTTGACAGGTAAATGGCTGTCAGATTTTTGTAGCGCAAGAAATATGCAATTGCATCGTCGTTGACCGCACATTCGCTGCAGTCGAGTTCCTTCAGGCTCGACCAAACAGGCAGTTTGCTAATGCCCTCTGCTGTTATTGAATTACCACTCAGTCTGAGCGCCTCAAGCCCTTTGAATTGCTTGAATTTGGGCATGTCTTTATCTTCCAGCATCAAGCGTTTGGCAAACAGTTTTTTCAAATGTGCCATTTTTG
>CAZHEZ010000223.1:0-13017 GCA_964531315.1 uncultured Candidatus Obscuribacterales bacterium
AGCTGGGGTGGGAGTGGATGATCTCCGCAAAGAAAGTAATTTTAGAGATTTTCGCAAAGCATACGTTCCCACCTTTACCGCAAAGGCATTCAAGCTGCCGCTTTCCACATTTTGGGCTCCGTTTAGAACCGGACCGATCGGAGTGATGAGTGGGCATAAATACCAAAACTTCCTGGAGAAGCTCATTCCAAAGGGCAAAGAAAAATTCGAGTCTCTCAACATACCGTTTTCAGTGGTGGTCACCAACTTGCTTGATGGACAGGCATATCGAATCAGTGAAGGCGATTTAGCAACGGCGATGCGAGCCAGTTCTTCACTGGCACCTTTGATTCGACCAGTGAAGATAGGTGACAAACTTTGCGTTGACGGCGGCGTACGCGCTAATTTACCTGCGTCTGCAGCTCGAGACACAGGCGCCGATGTCGTGATAGCAGTAATGGTTGACGATAGCCTCAGAAATGTTACCGAGAAATCGTTGCGACATTATCGATCCATAGCCGAGAGACAGGCAGACATTGTCCTCACCGTGACAGATGAACATCAACTTCAGTTTGCAGATATAGTCATAAGTCCGGACGTGAGCGGTATCGATATATTCTCAAAGAAAAAGGAAGACATCACGCGCGCGCTGAAAGCTGGCGAAATAGCTGCTCGTAAGGCATTGCCGCTAATCAGGCAGAAGATGAATTTGCCTGCCGAGACGAAATTGAGCGAGTCTTCCAGGAGCAATTGATTCCGGTCTTTCGCCGTTTAGCAGCTCTGACAATTGTGGTTTAATTCTGGAAACAGAATTCGTGCCCCGGTGCTTTTGCCGCAATGGAATCGTCCATTACACTTGTAACTTCTCAAGCTTCGTTCGATCAGTTCTTTCCAGCGCTGATGTGGGAATGCGCCTATGTGAAAGAATCGCATTTTGTAAATGCGCAGTGGAAATCGCCCAGTGGTGTGACGTTTACCGAACAGCCGATTCTTCGAATCTTATTCATCCTTCCTTGCGAACTGGCTAATCAAGCACTTGAACTCATTGCTTACGATGTATCCCATTATTCGATGGCTGAGTGGCTGGACGATTGCGTGCCGAAAGGAACGATAAAGAGACGTCAGGCAGAGGTTGCTTTTGGTCCCGTAACCGTAAAAGCAGCCTGTGTCGGACATCGATGGGTAGACAATATCTCCGCCGAGCGAAATCCTTTCTTCACGCAGGAAGGCTATTTTGACGAACAAGGTAGAATTATTGAGCCCTACAATGTCGATTGGCCGGCCGCTATGGATTTGCCGGTTGAGAAAACAACTTAGGAAAGCGCCACGCACTTAAAGAAAGCGCTAGGAAACAATTTAGAATATTGGTTCTGACACACAAGTTGGTAGCAATGGAATCGCCCATAACACTAGTAACTTCACAAGCTGCATTCGATCAGTTCTTCCTTACACTCGATTGGCACAGCGCTTTTGTCAAAGAGTCGCACTTTGCTGTTGCTCAGTATCTGGAAGGCGAGTTTGTCGGCTTTGGCGATGACAAAATCCTGCGAGTGCTTTTCGTACTTCCCTCTGAAGCCGCAACCCGCGCGCTGGAAGTAATCTGTTATGACGTCAAAAACTATTGGATGAGCGATTTTCTTGACGATCAAGAGCCAATGGGAATAATCAAGAAGCGCCAGGCTGAGTTGCAGATTGGACCATTCGTAAGCATCAATGCCGCCTGCATTGCCTATCGATGGGTGGACAACAAGTTTGCAAAGAACAATCAGCTCTATACGAAAGTCGACTTCCTTGATGAACAGGGCAGAGCCGTTGACCCATACAATGTCGATTGGCGCACCGAGTTGGAAGCACTTGGCACTTAGAGTGGAAATTTTGGGTTGTGAAACAACCACCAGACGACTCTAATGTATAAAAGCGTCGGCGCGCCAGGGGGCGGGTAAACGAATCGCTTTGCAACTGTGCAGATTCAGGGTTGCCTGAACCGAAACCGGTTAGAATATATCCTTTCCATGGAATCCAGGGCGGGGAAGCCTGTGAAGGTATTGACTAGTTCAAGAAAACGTCTTAAGCGCCGGGGCCTACTGTACGGCTTGTCATTATGCACAGCCATTGCCGGTTTCCAGTCATTATCGATCGGCTTGCCTCCAGCTGCTTTCGCTACCTCCGACAGCTGGTCCGAATTGTATGCATCCGGGTTGACAGCACTCGATCAGCAAAGTTTGTCTCTGGCGGAAAGCAAATTCAGAAGGGCCTATTCGCTGGTTCAAAAGCAGTCGAAAACCGCCGCCGATGAAGAAAAGTGCATGCTCAAGTTGGCGGCAACGTTGGCTTTGGAAGATAAAACAGGCGAGTCGCAAGTTTTATATCAGAAGTTGCTGAGATTACTTACCAGCCGGTACGGCGAAAACAGTGCGCAACTTGGTCCTGTTTTGATGGCGCTTGGTTCGTTGCAGGAATCGGAAGGCGATCATACTTCGGCTATGAATTACTACCAGAGAGCGCTGTCCATCAACGAAAGCCATTACGGTCCCTACAGTCCCTATGTTGCCAGTTCGCTGCATCGCATGGGGCGGGCCAGCAAAAAGGCTGGACGGATTAAGGACGCCGAAACGCACTACCAGCGGGCGATCTCAATCCTTTCCAAGGATGCAAACTCGGATGCTCAGTCGCAACTTGCCGGTGTCATGCATGATTATGGAAATCTGCTCAAGGGTGACGACACATCCAATAAGGATTTGATCAACGACTTCCAGGAAGATATTCTCAACAGCAAGAGCGCCCCTGCAAAACCGTCGGGGGAGCGCATTCAAGGCAATGTTCAGAGCGATGCCGAAAAAGTTGAGTTGCGTCAGCCAATCGCTCCGCCTACCGGAACGCAATCGCAGTTTCAGATTGCCAGCAATAACCAGTTGACCGCTTCGCGCCAGGCGCAGGCTGATGCGAACACTAATATTGCCTTGCGTGGACTGATCGATCCTGCCTCGGATAAAACCCTGGCTCCAGCCTACAAAGTGCTGAGCGACTCAATTTTCAAACAGAATCGATTTGAAAAAGGTGAGTCGTATTATCAAAGAATGATTGCCATTGATGTTGATTCACTGGGCCCGAATCATCCGTCCCTAGCCAATGATTTGAATGGACTGGCGCAATTGTATATCGCGCAAAAGCGCTACAAAGAGGCTCAACCTCTGCTGATTAGAGCACTGGGCATTTACGACCAGACCCACGGCTCCAATAATTTGCTGACAATAAATACGAGAGCGTCGCTTGCCTCTGTCGAATTGCAGCTGGGGAATTCCGCCAAGGCCGCAGAGCTTTATCGCAATGCGCTTACGCAGGGCGGAGCGGCACTCGGACCAAATAGTCTTGAAACGGCCAAGATATTGAATGATCTGGCATATGCCAAATATAAGCAGGGAAAACTCGAAGAAGCCCGCACTTTCTATGAATGGGCGATTGCCAGTACAGAAGGTGCAGTCGGTGATAAAGACACGCTCTTAGCTGCGTGCCTGCGCGACTATGCGCAAGTGCTGCGCAGTCTGGGACGAGTCGATGATGCTACCGAAGCCGAAAGCCGCGCCGCTAAAATCCTGGCGGAATCGAAATAACTATTCAGTAGTATTGGCCACGTAATTCAGTCCCAATTTAATGCAGAGGGCTTTAACCGCCACGCTTTCGGCCGAAGGGGCAGATTGAAGTCCTTTGTGCGGCTCATCTTTGAAAATTACGTACTCCCCCGGCGCTAGTTTGCCAAGCAACTTCTCAAGTTCTGGAAATGATTTGATCTTTTCCTTAGGATTATGAATCTCTTGATCTGATTTTAGCCGGTTGGTTCCAGGCAAGATTGTATAGACTGGCTTGCCGTCCGAGTGCCAGAAGTAGAGCTCCAGACCTTTAAAGCATTTTGCTTGCTTTGGTGCCGAGTGCTCTAGTGTTGATTTCAGACTTTCTGCATGCACTTCCGGGATACTCAATGTCATGAGAAGCAACAGTATTACTGAAATTCTTGAGAGCCTCGAGTTTCTCATTCACAATTACCAGCTTATTGAGGTTAGCTCTTGCCGACTGGCTTGCCGACCGGGTTGACTTTGGATTGGTTGTCCAGCTCTTCGCTGCCTTCCTGCGCCACCAGATCGCCCTCATGCAGGTCACCGAAGACTTCAACCATGTCGTCCATAATTTGTCCTTTGCGGACGGTGACCCATTCAACTACATCGTTCTTGATTTTGCATACAAATGTGTTGAGGGGTGTCGAAACGACTGCTGAACTGGGCACGAAAAGTGAGGATTGACGTCTGCGTGTGGGCCAATAAACTTTGCAGAACATACCGGGCAAAACTTTGAAATCCGGATTGAGGTAGTTCAATTCCACTGGCATTGTCCGCGTCTCTTTATCGAGGTCGTTGCTTATACGTGCGACTGTGCCGGTGAAACGCTTGTCAGGGAATGACGACACCGTGAATTGAACTTCTGAGCCGAGCACCACGCCGGCAGTATCGACTTCTGGAACCGGTGCGACAATACGCAAGAGATCCAACTGTTTCAATCTGCAGATGGGGGGATATGCTCCGGTTCCGTCCGGACCGACAAAGCTGCCGACGTGCATTTTTCTTTCTGTGACATACCCGTCGAAAGGTGCAGGAATGTCCAGGTAAGAAGCGAAGTCCGCGTAGCTTTCAAAAGACTTGATCATCGCGTCCACTTCTTGTTTTTTCATTGCCACTTCATGAGCCTTGGCGTTGACGCGCTTCATGAAGGTGTTTACGTCCTGGCGATCTGCCTCAACTGTTTGGGCCCATTGGACAACATCATTGTCGGCAATAACACCGGGCACCAGAGAGGCGGTATAGACGCGCTGATAGGTAGATTGATCGGCAAGAAGAGTGGCTTGATGCTTCTTTAATTCTGCTTCCAAATCATTCAACCTTGATTCTTCAGCGGATAGTCCCGATCTAATTGCCGCCACTTTTGCCATAGCTTCAGTTCGGCGAGCGAGATATTCCGGTGCGTACATCTTCACCAGCAGCTGACCTTTTTTGACGATGGAGCCGCGGTCGACGCCCAGCCATTTTATAAAACCTGGTACTTTCGGATAAATGAGCACGTCTTGATAGGCATTGATTTCACCCGGCAATTGGTCCTGGCGAAATAGTGTTCTTGCTACCACTTTTACGATTGGCACGCTGACGATGGTTTGTTTTTCCGCGGTTTCGACGAGCGGGCGATTGTGCCTCATCTGCAAGAAGAAGAAAGCGACCCCTGCCAGCGCCACCACTATTGCAACGAAGATCAGATTCTTCGGACTGAAGATTGATTTTCTCGATTGGCTTTCCATCATGATTTTGGTCCTTGTTCTTTCTCTTTGCGGTCTGCGTCCAGATCTCTACAGTCCGCGATCGTCAGGGTGAAGTGATCGTGATTCCAATGTCGCGTGCTTTTGAATAATTGCAAATACCAGGGGCAGAAGCGTCAATACCGACAGGGTCGACATCGACAATCCACCGATAACGGCGCGCCCAAGCGGTGCGCTTTGAGTAGTAGACATTGCCATAGGCACCATGCCGGCGATCATGGCGATTGAAGTCATAAGAATTGGTCGCATGCGTTGCTGCGCCCCGTGAATGGCTGCTTTTTCTGCGTCCATTCCCTTGGCTCGGCTTTCTTCTGCAAACACAACCATCAAGATTGCGTTGGCGATGCCGACGCCGATACACATGATTGCGCCCATGAATGATTGAACGTTCAACGTGGTGCCTGTAAGGGTAAGAATCGTCAGCACACCGAGCAGAATAGCCGGGGTCGTGGACATGACAATGAGCACAACTCTGGCAGCCTGGAAGTAAGCGAGAAGCATTAACGTGATAACAACGACCGCCAGGACCAGGCCGGAAAGCAGGTGGAAGAATGTGTCCTCCAAAAGCGGCACTTGTCCCATTACATCAACGAATACGCCAGCCGGCGGTTTTCCGGCGCGTATGACCGCCTCTTTCACTGCATCGCCGACTCTGCCCAGATCGTTGCCTTGTAGGTTGGCCGTCAGTGATACCATGCGCATCATGTTGTAGCGATCGAATTCACCGGCGGTGACACCATATTCGACGCTGGCGACGTCTTGAATCAACGGGTGTTGTGGGTAGCGCGTTTTGTGATCCGGGTAGAACCTATTGGTATCGGGATCCTCCAGCTGGTCTCTGTATTCCGTCATTTGAATTTTTTTCGAACTGTTCATGGTCGGGAATTTTGCAATGTCATCTTTAGACCTGATCTGGTCTTGCGGCACTTGCACCTGGACCTGATATGAAAATCCGCTGTCTTTGTCTCGCCAGAGACTGAGATGAACGAAGCGGCTGGAGAAATAAGCCGGCTGCAACGATCTGCCGATATCCAGTGGTGTTACGCCGAGCTGTCCGGCCAATTCTCTGTCTATTTCAATTTGCACGGAAGGATAGTCGAGCGGCTGACCCCAGCCCAGATCGCGTAGCTCAGGAATCTTATGCATTTCTTTGAGAATCTTTCCGGCGAAGACTTTATCGGCAATCAGATTGTGTCCGGATACTTGCACCGTAATTGGTGTCGGCGAACCAAGGTTCATGATTTGACTGACGAGGTCGCCTGGCTCAAAGGAAAACTGGGTATCAGGCAATGCTTTGGCCAGACGTTGCCTGAGGGCTTCTTTGAACTTGGCCATGTTGATTTTCGCGCCTTCGCGCAGCTGAATATCCATGACCGCCTGGTGCGGCCCGCTTGTCCAGAGGAATGCTGAGCTGATAACGAAAAATGGAGGTTGTTGTCCTGCATAACCCAGGGTTTTTTCGACGTTGTCTTTTCCGGCCAGATCTTTAATCTCTGCCAGCGTGCGCAATACCCGTTTCTCCAGGGCTTCCACTCGCATGCCTGTGGGCGCTGAAATTCGCACTCGGAATTGGCTGCTTCCCGAGTCCGGGAAAAGCTCTTTACCAATGTTGCAGTAGAGGAAAATTACCAGTGTCACTGCCACTCCCACGTAACAGGCGACAATCAGATAGCGAATCGGCATCAATAGTTTCAAAAGATCGCCGAGCTTGTCTTTGACTCCGTCGATCCAATCCGGTTTCTTTTCTTTGTGCTCACCTTCCACTTCATGCTCCGGTTTGATCAACCAGACGCCCATGATTGGCACCAGAGTGGATGCCAGAGTGGTCGAGGCGATCATGGCGAAGCCGACAGCCAGGGAGAGCGGAATGAACAGCTCGCGGGTTATTCCGGTCATGAAAAATGACGGCACGAATACTGCTACCACGGACAACATAGCCAGCAATCTCGGCACCATGGTTTCTACGCAAGCGTCGAAAACAGCCCGATGCAAAGCAGCGTGCTCGGCAAGGTGACTGTGAATGTTTTCAATACAAACAGTCGCTTCGTCGACAAGAATGCCGATTGCCAGAGCCAGGCCGCTCAAGGTCTGAATATTGAAGGTCTGCCCGCATAGCCATAAGCCGACGATTGCCGACATTAATGAAATTGGGATGGTCGTGACGACAATGAGGGTGCTTCGGAAGTCCTTGAGGAACAGTAAAATCATCAATCCAGGCAATATGGTGCCCAAAAGCCCTTCGTGAAATACGTCGTCGATGGCTTCGCGAACATACTTGGATTGGTCGAATTCGTAGGTGATTTTGACATCCGACGGAAGCACTGCTTGCATCCTGACCAGGGCAGCTTTCAATGAATCGACGACCGAAACTGTCGATGCATCTGCCCGTTTCACCGCCGGTATATAGACGGTTTGCTTGCCCTGAAAGAGCGCATAACCAGCAAGAATGTCGGATGAATCCTGAACGACACCGATGTCCTTAATGAAAATCTGCGGTCCGTGTCCGGTGCGTATCGGCAAATAGTCGAGCTGGTGAATGTCGGGCAAGTCGGTGTTGACCGGTGCAATGCGCATGTAGTCGCCAGTGCGCACGTTGCCGGCCGGCAAGACCTGGTTGCCGCCATCCAGCGCCTGAATCACTTCATCGCCCGATATGTTGTAGCGTCTTAATTTGTCGGCGTCGACGCTGATGACGATACTGCGGACGTTACCGCCGAATGGAGGCGGCGCTTCGGCACCCGGCACGGTAGCAAGCATCGGCCGTATTCGCGTGTAGGCCAGATCTTCCAATTCCTTCACGGATTTGGTATCGGAAGACAAGACAAGTTGTCCGACCGGCAAACTTCCAGGGTCGAATCTGAGCACAAATGGGTTGTACGTGCCCTTCGGCATCAAGCTTGTGGCGCGGTTGGACATGGCGACAATGGCCGACATGGCGCTGGCCATGTCCGTGTCGGGGTGGAAATAGACTTTGATCAGGCACAGGTTTTGAATCGTTTTCGATTCGATGTGCTCGATGCCAGGCACGTACAAAAAGTAAAGTTCGTACGTGGATGTTATGTAGCCCTCGATTTGCTCCGGCGACATGCCGCCGTATCCCTGAATCACGTAAATGGCGGGAATCTTCAGGTCGGGGAAGATATCGCGTTTCATGCTGGTAATCGCCATTACCGAAATCAGCACGATGCTCAAAACGGCCGCCAACACGGTGATCGGTCGTTTCATTGCAAATGCGATTATCCACATATGACTGCTTCTTTCCTGCCTTGTCTCTAATTACTTCTATTGCCGCTACTGCCTTCAACGATGCTTACCAGTTGAAGGAATGGTCCCAGGTCACCTTGAACGTAGCCAAGGTGCAAGATTGAACGCCACACCTCAATCTGTGCCAGGGCGTCTTCCACCTCCGCTTCCGCCAGTGCTTTTTCGGCATCCGCCAGGGAGACCATGTTGGTCAGTCCGGCACTGTAGCGCTTCAAAACCTTGATTTCTCTGACGCGCGCCGATTGGACCAGAATGGGCGTTTCGGCGGCCACCTTTTTGGTCATCTCAAGCTGAACGCGAGCGCGGGCGTCCTTGCGTTCCAGCACCTGCATAGCCAATTCGAAATCGGCCTTGGCAGCCATCTGATTGCTGCGTGCCATGTCCTTTTGCGCCTTCAGCGGAAAGTATTCAAGCAGCGGAAAGCTGTAAGAAACGCCGACCATGTAATTGAAAACCTGAGGAAGGAAGCCGCCGGCAACCGAATGGATCGGATTGACTGACGTCGGTGAACCGCTGCCCCTGCCCCAGAGTGATGAGTTAAGCCATAGGTGCGGGCGCCAGGCTTTGTCAAGGACATCCCACTTGGCTTTCCACCTGTACATCTCGGCTTCTTTCATGCGCGCCAGAGGATGCGAGGTCAAATCGACCGCTGCCAGAGTGTTGATGTAGAGCGGACTGCGCACGAGCGGGTCGGAGATTATGTCAATGTCCTGGGAGGCGATGCCCATTTTCTCCGCCAGATCGATATAAGCCAGGCGAGTGTTTTTCTCTGCTTTGATCAGCCCGATTTTGGTTTTTGAAACCTCATAATCCCAGTCGGCGGCATCCACACCTGGGCGCAAACCTTCGGCGACCAGCGTCTTGGCGCGCAAGTTGGCTGCTTGCATGTGTTCGAGGGCTGCTGTAGTGGAGCGGATGATTTGCTTGGCGGCGGCGGCATCCAGAAAAGCGTCGGCAGCGTGGAATGCTACGTCGAGTTTTGTCAGTGCCAGATCCGCGCGCGCTGTTCGGGCATCTGCATAGGCAAATTTGTCGTTGGCTTTGCGCATGCCATAGTCGACAAGGAGCCAGTTCAGGTTCAAACCCTGCAGGTTATTGCACTCAGGCTTTAGGGTGGAGCTTTTCACCGGCGGGCCGGAATCGACCGGCACGGTATCGAACCCGGACACATTGTTCATAACAACGCTGGCAATGCGGTTTGGCGTCACTGCCGAAACTTGAGTGTCAATGTTCAAGTTCGGCAAATACTGCGTTTTTGCCAGAGTCACATTGGCTTTGGCTGCCCGGAGCTTGAAAAGCTTCTGGGTGATCTGGGGGTAATTTCTAAGTGAAACATCCACGGCTTCGCGAATGCTGATCGCCTGGGTTGGTCTGATCGGCGCAAACTGAATGTCCGGTACATCAACTTCTCGGCCGGATGCAAAAGACGGAATACTCGAGCTTGTCAGTAAGACGGCGACGAAAATCAGGATAGCGACTATGCTCTTTCCTAGTTTCCTCGAGTTCATTTTTTAACAGCGCCAAATAGTCTGATGGCTCTTAAATCATGGTGATTTCATGAGGCACTGCGTAGACAGGCCTTGGGGCTGCGATTCAGAGCCGGTGCGAAGCGGCGTCTATTTTACTAGATATTCCGCCCGTCATCCTGATAAGACAAATACTCTTGAGGTCTTGATATCATTGCTGGCGAAAAGGCTCGTGTCCTAGCGGTCGAGCCTTTTGCAATGCCCGGCTGGAAGAGTAGAATCACCAGGATGAAAATCCGCAGTCAAGAGAAAAAACGAACAGGCTTGTTGCTGTCCCTGCTTTTATTGCTGGGCACCGCCGGTAGTGCGAGAGCCGATCGGTTTGATGATTTGATGACGACAGACGATCGTTCCGGCACCGTTCACGACAAAAGTATTGATGCGCAGAGTCGAATGGATATTCGGCGCGACGAAGACCGCGAGCAGAGAGATATTCGCCTGAGGCGAGAGGCAAAGGCGGCAATTTTAGATCAACAAGACAGAGACAGCCGCAGTCTCTATGACCTCTTTGACGGCGCTGAATACGGCAAACATTCATTTATGGATACCGATTTCAGCAAACACAGCTTCGTCGATCTTTCCAAGTCAAAACCAATGGGTGACTCGCGCCCGGATGACGATGCCGGCAGAGCAAAGGATTTGTTCGACAAAAGCGATGATGACAAAACCGCTGATTTTTACAGACGGGAAAAAGCAAAAAGAGACTTGCGTGAGAAAGAACGCGACACGAAAATCTGGATGGATTTGATGAAGCCGATGCCTGATGCGCTCATGGACTGGGTGCCCAGACCGGCGGATCCTATTCATAACGGTGGCTTTGAGAGAGAGAAGGATAACGGTACTCCTGTCCCGTACCACTTGAATGGCCACCCTGACTTTGAGCGGAAACTTCCGTGGGCAGAGGGAAACTAAAATGCGCTCAAGCATAATACTAGCGGCATTATCCATCACAATGGCCCTTGCACCAGGGGTAATGGCAAAGCAGAAACAACCGGATTCTTATACTGATTGGCGAACCCCTTATATTGAAGGTGAGCGCAAACTGAAAACGCAGGAGTTGGAAGCGGCAGAGTCTGCTTTTACCCAAGCTCTAAGGAACGTGAAAAGAAACAAGGACAGCACCGCCGATGATGTGGCGCTATGCATGCAAAGTCTGGCCAGTGTCCACTACCAGCAAGACCGATTTTATGAAAAGGTTTTGCCGCTGTACAAGCAAGTGATAAAAACGCTTGAGAAAGCGCACGGCAAAGACAGCCCCAAGTTGGCTGCGCCACTGTCCGCATTTGCCGGGGTCCGTGAGGACGAGGGCGACTATAAAGACGCCTCGAAATTACTTACGCGTGCGCTTGCGATTGTCGAGAAAACCGATGGTACTGGAAGTCTTATTTATGCTGATTATCTGCATCGTCTCGGGCGATTGAATTTCAAGCTTGGATTTCCTCGCAAAGCAGAGGAGATGTATTACACTTCGCTAAATATATTGATGCAGCAAAGAGTTTTGCCGTCCGGTGACTTGCTCGACCAGCATCTTATCGATTATATCGACCTGCTGACCAAGGCTGAAAATCGCGGCAAGATTCTCGAATCTGCATTTCAAAAGGAATTGCTGAAGGATTCGGTCGCTTCTTCCGAACGAACACAGGGCGTGTCGGTGTCCACATTTAATAAGGAAGTATCTTCAAGATTGGCTCAGCCCGGTGCCACCACATTGGAAGAGGAGAGGATTTTTCCTGGTGGATTGATAGATGTTCCAGGGAATTCTGCCGTACGCAATACCCCATCTTTGCTTAACGGTGCCGCAGTGCAGTCACCTGCGATTATTCCCAGCAGACAGATATCTGATTTTGCAGCACTCGAAAAGATCAACAGACAACGAGTCGACTTTTACAAGCGAATGATCTCAACCGACATTCTTTCATTGGGACCGGAACATCCAAGTGTCGCCCGTGACTTAAGTGGTCTGGCGACTTTGTATTTGGCTCAAAAGAGATTTGAGGAGGCAAGACCATTGCTTCTCAAAGCGCTGGCCATTTACGAAAAATTATATGCGCCTGATTCGACCATGATAAAGAGCACGAAAACTTTATTGCAGTTGATAGAAGATGAGCAAAATCCGCAGGCTCTTGCCAATGCGACTGCCGTCGCCGATTATGCTGCTTCGCTTCCGACAGTTCCGCTGGCTGCGCAAAAAATGGAAGTTGCACTGAGGCTGAATTACCTTGCATTCCTTTGTTATTGCGAGGGTAAGCTTAAAAATGCCGAGAAGATTTATTCATGGGCCGTAGCAAGCACTGCAAAAGCGGCCGGCGACCAGAGTCTGCTTGCTGCTTCCAGTCTGTTCGATTTCAGCCGTGTGCTGCGCAGTACCGGTCGCCAGAGCGACGCGGAAACTATGGACAATACCGCACAAGCAATTCTGCGCCGCTCGATTTCTGCGAATGCGGCTAGATCGCTACCATAAATACTGTTGGCTTTTTGTCTCAACCGGGTGGTTGGAAGCTAAGTAAATTAAGCAAAGCAGTTCCTCCTGGGGTTCCCCACCCGGTCACGGGGTCCCAGCCAACTACAGCCTGATACCCATGCACCCACATGCTCGAATTACTTCCCTGAACAACGTCGTTGAATCCAGGCGTTCCTAAAGCACTGTATAAGGATGGGTTGATGAGACCCGAACTTCTGCCCAGGCGCTGATTTATTCGGGCAGTCAAACCTGAATACAGTGGCGAGACAGCGCTTGTTCCACCTACAGTCAGCCACGAGCCATTCACCAGAACAGCGTATCCGGTTGCAGGATCAGCAACTGCCGACACGTCAGGAAGACCTCTACCGTCCTTCTGGCTGCCTCTATTAGACGGCATGTTCAAGTGCTGCTGATACGGCGGTCTGTCAAAC
>CAZHEZ010000224.1:0-12700 GCA_964531315.1 uncultured Candidatus Obscuribacterales bacterium
TTTGAGCACTTTATTTAGGGCAGTGCCAATGTGAATTTTGCTGCTGCTCAAATAGGGCGGTCCATCGTGCAAAACGAATTTCTCGCTGCCCTGACGTTTTTTCATAGCCTGCCCATAAACATCCTCGGCATCCCAGCGCTTTTGAATCTCGATTTCCCGAAGGGCACTATTAGCCTTCATCGGAAATTCCGTCTGTGGCAGATTCAAGCTGTAAGTCTTCTCGCTCATGTTTATGCTCCGGAGTCTCTGGAATATCTATCGCGCTCTTTTTGTCGGTCTGTAGTCCAAATAAGCAAACCGCCAGTTTCTACAACTGGCGGCAGTCAATCTTTGAACCTGCAGCCAGCCTCAATCAAGGATAATAATTGCCGAAATTGCGTGCTGGATGTGCATTTGAGCAAAACTCATACTGACAAGTAAATCTCGCCGCCTTATTGGTGGCGAGATTTACCAGCATAGTTACCGCCTGCAATAATCGTCAAGCGGCTGGGCATGCCGGTTAATGTTTCTTATATCGCCACATTCACCCTTTTAGTAAACTAAGCCTGGTGAAAACCGACAAAGTGAACGCAGATGAGCCAAATTAGCGGACTTCAGGAATCAACAAATGAAAAATGCCAGACAAATCGCCACCAGAGCCGCCCTGGAAGCCGGTAAAATCCTCAAAGAACGGCTTGGCGACGTCAGAACAATCGACTACAAGGCTGCCTACAACATAGTTACAGATGTGGATAAGGCTTCCGAGGCGAAAATTTTTTCCATCATCCTCGATGAATTTCCTGAAGATGACGTGCTCGCCGAAGAAAGCGGTTTTACCAAAGGGCAAACCTCCAAGCGACGCTGGCTCATCGATCCCCTTGACGGCACCACCAACTATGCTCATACCTATCCGTTTTTCTCGGTATCGATCGGACTGGAAGAAGATGGAAAGCGGATTTTAGGCGTTGTCTATAATCCAATTACCGATGAATTATTCTGGGCCGAACCTGGTCAGGGAGCCTGGCTCAATGACGAGCGCCTGTTTGTGTCGGATGCCAAAGAGTTGAAGACAAGCCTTCTAGCCACAGGCTTCCCACCTGACACCTCAAGAGCAGTAAGAACCAATATCTTGCAGTTCAAAACCCTGACAGATCAAACCCACGGAGTCAGACGCGACGGTTCAGCCGCCCTTGACCTGTGCTTTGTCGCTTGTGGCCGCCTGGACGGTTTCTGGGAGATGAAGCTGGCGCCCTGGGACATAGGCGCCGGCAGCCTGATTGTCGAGGAAGCCGGAGGGCAGGTAACAGACCTTTCAGGCGGTCCGCTCGATATTGCTTCCGGTCATATCCTTGCGACCAACGGCAAGATCCACAAAGAAATCATTGAAGTCTTAAGCCGCCTTGAAAAAGAAGACTCCAGCAAGGTCTCGCCTTGACCAGGAAGTTAAGCCGTTAACGATCTAACTTCTGAAACTAAACCGATATCGGTTTAGTTCTAAAAGCAGAGCCATTGCGCTGAAAAAACCGCTAGGCCTCGTAGGGTATGGTTTTCCAGCGTCCTGACAGATGATCCTGAGCGAAATTGAGCAGCTCTTGCGCCTCTTCATCACGATTCATCATCTGCAGCATGGTAGCAAAGTCTTTTAAAACGCCCAATACGTCTTGATGATAGTCGCCGCGCTCGAGTTTCAGAACACGAAGAGCCTCATTATATAAGGGTTCTGCCTTATCATACTGTTCCAGCGCGTGATACAACAATGCCAATTTGTGGGTAGCCATCGCTGTTTCGATTGTATCGGCGCCATAAATTTGCGTGTGCTTTTCCAGGACAGTCAGGTAAAAGGGCTTGCACTTGAGATATTGAGCGCGCTCGTAATAAAAGTCACCCAGGCGCATTTTGGCCAAAACAGTGTGGGGGTGATCTTCTCCAACCATCTCGGTGAGAGTGTCTAAGGCTCTTTGCAGCCTTTCTTCAGTGGTCGGATTATCAGAGCCGTTCATAGTAAAAGGTTCACTCACTTGGAGCAGAGCCCGATGCAAAACTAAAAGGGATACCTAGATACCTATATTTATTCTAGCGGCATAATCCCAAGAGGGAAACTACCTGAAAAGGGAGTTTAGCGCCACATGCTGAGTCTTCTACTGCATTGTTTACAGAATTAGGCAGCTTGTTGTTCGGTTTTTTCCGGATTTGCCCGCCGGCTGCTGCATAAGAGAAAAACACTTGCCGCTAATCCCAAAGCAAAAAGCAGAAAACCAATCTTCAGTCCGGGCGGTTCATACGTAAAACTGACAGTGTGGTGACCGGGCTCTACCTTTACTGCTCGAAATACTCCGTTGGCTCTGTAAATTTCGGACACTTTGCCGTCTACAGTCGCTTTCCAACCTGGAAAAAAAACGTCAGTCATAACTAATAGCGCTGTTTTTTTTGCCTGAGCATCCACATCTACTTGGTTCACGTTGGGACGACTGACTTTGCCTGCGACAATTTCTTCATCCAGAACTTGTTCTGCACCGGCAAGAACCTGTCTTCCCTCCGTCAGTGCCACTTTGCCTGGATCAAAATCAGGTCTGAGCATTTCTTTTATGGCTTCATCGATACCACTTACCTGGTGCGTTTTGAAAACCAGATATGCTTCGGGCACACAGCCTGTATTCTCGTAGATGCGCACCATCTCCGGTGCTGTCTCCCTGACCAGTCTAAAATGACGATGCTTCAATTGCGAAGTACTGATTATGCTTCCCGGTACCAAAAAGCGCTTCAACAACAGAGACTTTGGCACCGTGCTCAATTTCAATTCGTCATGAGCAGCAATCGGCTCTACCAATAGCCCGGTAGCGGGATCGATCACCTGCAAGACAAGACAAACAGGAACACCTTTTTTGAGCGACCGGGGAATCACTGCAGTCAGTTGAGAGGAAATCTCTGCTGATTGATCGCCCTTTGCGACTGCCAGAGAATGCCTGTCACCAATCCACAGAAGGCCACCGTCCTCTTTTACAAGCATGAGCACATAGAGCAAAGGAGACGCCCGCTTATCGCTTTGAGAAGCAACGGCAGGCTTCCATTTGAGGGTGCCCATGATGTCGAGATTGTCGGCGTCGACAGAAACAGAATAGGCCTTCAATTTGACCCGAGAGCCGAAACTGATGCCATCATTTGCCATCAATTCGTCTGCTTCTGGAATATTGTCTTCTAAAGACAATACCGGCTCACTGCCAACCATGTATTTTACCGATGCCGCATCGGCCAGCTTTGTAAGCGGCTTTTCGGCATATTGTCCGACCCCCTCGATTGTCATTCCCATCGCTTCCAGATATTTTAAAACTCCATGCGGATGGGTAGGCATGAAGGAAGCAAGATTGGCAACAGCAAAAATCTGACTTGTATTCGGTACCAGTACATGCCTTCCCATGCTCAGAACCCGCGCTTTCTGTTCTTTGAGAAAGCCTATAGGCTCGACCTCTTGATACGTAAATGCCGGTCTGTCCAAAAGCGATTTTCGAAAAACAAACGACAGACTGATTACATTCAAAACGATCAGGCATAAAGCCAGTTTGGCTCTCAATCCGGCGGGCACTTTTGTAATTGCCAGGGCGACAAGCACGGCAAGCAACAGCAAAACCAACTCTCTGATTCTTATAGACGAGCTTACAGTCATGGTTTTCAACCAATCATTCAATTCAGTCTGCCGCCCACTCAAATGCATGCTCTCAAAAATAGAGGGCATGCTGATGGCAATAAGAGCCACGACAAATATGACAATCAAAGTGCGCATCCCTGTCTCTTCTTCCAATAAAGAGTCATAGGCGGTTCCGGCTAAGACGCCGGTCAAAAGAAACAGGGCCGGCATCGCATAGACAACCATAAACCAGTTCAAATAGGGCAGTTGAAACAGGAGATCAAATGGACCTATGCGAGTCAGGATGCAAATTGTCAGCAAAGCAACAACAGATATTATTGCCACAAGCGTGCGATTTTTCTTGGCAATAAACAATGCAGATACGGCCAAAAGAATTGAAACCGCCCCCGAATATGGGCTGCCTTGCCCATGAAAGGGATAGAAAAGAGAGGGAAGCAGAGCGCTTTCTCTAACAACATACCTGACATTATTTTGACTGGACTTGAAACAATCAGAAGCGCGCACCGCCTCCAGAAATGGCACCACAAATGGTGCTGAGAAGAGAAAAGTCAACACTCCCGCCCAAAGAAAGTGTTTAATCGGCAATACTGAAAACCTGGAACCGGCCTTTCCAGAATGGTCCTGGGGCATGAAATAGGCAAGCCCAAAATACATGCAAGAAGCCAAAGCGATTGAAAAAAATGTCGGTACTGCATGTCCTGATACGACCAGGCTGGTGCATAAAATTGCGCAGATAATAATCGAAAGCGAATTTCCGCGCCGCCACAAATATGCAAATCCCAGAAAGGGCATGGGGAAAAATGCATTCTGACAGCGATTCCATTCGAACATATAAAGCAGGTATGGTGTAAATGAATAGGAAAGCGCACTCAAAACTGAAGCGGCCGGAGAAATTCTCAGCGTCCTGGCAAAAAGGTAGGCAGCCACACATCCGATCCAAACATGAAAAACCATCAACAAGTTATATAACCTCAGGCAAGCAAAAGGCGCTTGCAGCCAGGTAATTGGCGAAAAAGCCAGAATCTGCGAATCGGCCCAGAGCGGACAACCCAGACCCAGGTATGGATTCCAGAGCGGCAGTTGGCCGCCGGCAATCACTTTCTCAGTGAGAAAATAGTTGGGGGCGTGCTCCTGATATATGCAGGTATCCATGGCATCAGGAGAACCTTTGGCCAGCCGCCCAAAGAGCGTATCTCGATGTGCCACCGTGCCAATTCGTGATATATCTTTGCCGGAAAAAATGGTGCCGGAAAAGACGATGACAACAAATACAGTCAGGCAAAAAAAACTGATCAAATCGTTTCTAAAATCGGGCCTTTCGACGCTGCCTTCTTTTGTGCTTCCGTTCTGCATTCACTGCTGCCCGATTGAAAAGGAACTGAACAAGCCAGTTTCAAGAAGTTTATTTTGTAGCCGACACTTTTCCGTATCGACCACACGCTTTGTTCAACAAAATTTTGCCGATTTCCCAGAGCATGCTCATTGGATCAGTGACCAGGTTGATTTTTGAACCCTCGACATTGGTCCAGTTGATGGGCACTTCGGCAATCTTGTAGCCTTTCAGTCGAGCCAGAAAAAGGATCTCCACGTCAAAAGCATAACGGTTGAGAGTCGCTAAGGAAAACAGTTGGCCGGCAACATCTCGCTTAAAAAGTTTAAAACCACACTGAGTATCGTAAATTCCCGACAAAACCAACTTTTGCACAACCAGATTGAATGTATTTCCCATATGCTTTCGATGAGACAAAGCTCTGACAACAGTTTCATTGCCAGGTTTAGCCCGCGACCCGATTGCTACGTCGGCTCCGCCCTGGATAGCCTCCTCCAGACGAATCAATTCCTCAATTGGCGACGCGCCGTCGGCGTCATCGAGTAAAAGCAGGTCACCTTCAGCCTTGAGCATACCGGCGCGGACGGAATAGCCCTTGCCCTGGTTTGGGCGGTGAGTTATCAACCGGATTCCACAGTGCTCCCCGGCAAATGCATTGACAACGTCCTTGGTGCCATCCGAGCTGCCGTCATCGACAACAATAATTTCAAAACTGCGTTCGCTATCCGTCAGGAATTTGTGTACCGACTCAAGTGTGGTCGGCAACCTCTTTTCTTCATTGTAAGCTGGAATAATTACCGAGAGCTGCGGCATGCAGCTCAGTATAAATCATGCGCCGCAGAAGAGCCTATGTCTGCGAAAACTCATTGCTCCGGTGTTGCGACCACAGGTTTGACGATGCGTTTGCCCTGGGTCAGCTGCTGAGCCATTAAAGCACGGCGCATATCGTCACGCTTATCATCAGTTACCCATGGCTTTGGCGTACGGCTCTGGTTGTAAGCGTCGTTTTCGGAATAAAGGTTGTAACCTACATAGGCTGTTGCTGCTGCAGGAATGAAATATCTGCTCATGCCCTTACCAGCCAGACTCATGCCCATGCCATCGCCCAAAATGAACTTTCCTTGTGCTCCGACCTGACGAAGGGCGGCTCCTGGTACAGCGCCCCAGCTGTTAGCGGTGACAACGCCGTATTTCCCCAAGGCTGCCGCTGCTTCCATATTGGCAAGAGTACCAGCGCCAAATGCATACATCGAGTAATCGATACCATTTTTCAGGAAGTCCGCTGAAGCGTCACTGAAACTTTTTCCATGTCTCATGGCAATCAATTGTTGCTCGCCTGAAACACCTGCACCGAATGCCGCCGATCCAGTGAAGGTGCCCATGCCCAGCCTGCCGCCACCGTAGAGACCGCCAAAGATACCGGCTGTTTCTATGCCGCCGTCAACGACGGCATCACCGAAGCTCTTGCCTTTGAAAGCCATTTCATAGCCCTGGTGACCGGTAGCGAAAGCGCCTGCCGTTATGGCTGCACCTTTGGCAGTGGTCACGAAGGTGCCTGCACTGGCCGTCACTCTAAGCGCGTTGCCGCCGGCATTCCAGGCAAAAGATGCCAACGGGCTCTCTGCAGCTTCGCCCAGTGCGAGCATTCTTCCACCGGCCGCGGCCAGTCCGCCTCCGGCAAAGAGAGCATGTCCAGCGCCCATACTGGCACCGATTGCCGCACCAGTAAGCAGATCTTGTCCCGGTCTCCAGTTGTTGTAATTATCTGTGCTCTTGTATCCCAGACCTTTGGCACCGAAGTGTCCTGCCGCTCCGCCTGCGAAATAGCCGGCTGCTCCTGCACCGGCGGCAGCAGCGATAACCAGAGGAGTGGCGGCACCAGCGGTAAGCACAATCGCTGCACCGGCTGCCAGAGTAGCCAGTCCGATCTTGCCCCAGGTGACGATCGAATCATAGTGACGCTCGAGCCAGTTCTTGTGACGCGTGGCTTCCAACAAATCATCCAGGTGATAATCTTTATTGTTGGCGATTTCAGGCGCTTCTCTCTTGAGGCGATCAAAGATATCGTGGGCGTCTTTCTCGTCGCCTTTGGAAGTCAAAATGACGGCCTTCATGTAGTCCATCGAGTGCATCTGAACATTTGATGCGTCTTCCATCTTCGGCAGTGATTCCGAAAGGCTCTTGCCCAGGGTTTCATAGCCTTTGAGTTCATTGTTGATTTGTGTGGCTCGGGTTTCTTTGGCAGCCTCATCCATAGTCTGATTTTTCTGCAGATCGGCAAGCTCGGTAGTGAGAGCTTGTTTTCTCTTTTCGAATTCAGCCAGACGATCTTTGGTGCCGTTTATTGCATTATCATTTGCCGTTTGCGCCGCGCCTTTCAAAATGCCCAATTCTTTCTCAGCTGTAGTCCAATCACCGGCAGCCTTTGCATTTTCAAAGAGAGTGCGGTGCTTTTCGGTATCTTCAGTATTGAGAGAAGCTCCATTCATCGCTTTCTCGTACTGTTGCTGGAAAGTAGGATCTTTGTCAGGCGTGCAGAACTCAGGAGTTTCGGCAATGACGCTGGCCAGAAGTGGAACGGCTTGGGCGTTCTTTCCTTGTTCGTTCAGATAAGTGGCATATTGTGTCTTCACTTCTTTGCCGACTTGCATAATTTGTGCCAGCTGCAAGGCGATGTCCTGGCGGGATTGCAGCTCTTGAGCCATACGCATGCGGATTTGTTGATTTTCCGGCGTATCGGCGGTTTGGTCGAACTTTTGTTTGGTGGCAATAAATTCTTTTTCTTGTGATTGCAGATTGGTGCGAATTGTCGCCATATCCACTTCTTTGACTTTGGCCAGAGCGGCTTCGTAAGCGGCTGTAACTTCCGCTTCCGGTTTGCCGTCCACTCTCAGCTTGTCGGCAGCTTGCAGAGCCGTGACGGCATCTTTGCTGCGCTGCAACTGAATGTCGGAATACATTGCTGTCGATTGATCTTTGACGGTCTGGAATTGAGGAGTCGTTTCCAGCTGCGGATTGCTGCGTCCAGCAATGTGCATAAGCTCATAAGCACGCATCACTTCTTCTCTGGTGGCAGGAAGTCCTTCCAGAGTCTGAGCGCCTACTTTGTGCGTGAGACCACTCATCATCATCTGAGCGGCCGATACGTCCACCATGGAGAGAGCATTGCGCTCCTTTTGAATGGAGTCGTAATTAGTAAGCAAACCACTCAATTTCTGCAAATTAGCCTTTTCTTGCTCATTTGTAGATTGAGCAATTCTGGTTTGAATATCTTGCGGGTTGATATCGTAGGTGGTTACGGTTGTCTTTCCGCCCTTGCCATCAGGAACTTCAAGATTGGTGCCCACAAAGCCAAGTTGTTTTGCCAGCTCATTGCGTGCATTGACGTTTTTATCGGTGGCTCGAGATGCCGCTTCATACTTTTCTAGTGTCGATTTGCTGATCGTCAGTGCTTGATCGGTAGTTTTGCCTACATAGTCACGCAGTTTGGCTGGATCGTTAAAATCGGTAATGTCCGAATTCTTTCTGAGATCTTCAACCAATGCTTTTTTCAGTCTGCCGAAGCTGACCGGATTACCCTGTCCATCAACCATGCCGGTCGAAGCATTGTCCGGTTGACCGCTCTGGAGCAGACTCATCAATTGTGCTGCCGCAGCCGCGTTTGCCGAAAGAGTAATGGCTTTTTGAATGTCGGCGTCTTTAATATCGTCGATTTTCGGACGGTCAATCAATCTGGTCTGATCGCGAGGTTGAACACCTTGATCGGAGGCCCGCATGATCTGCGAATAATCGAGCGCGGAAGGCTGATCGTGATTGACAGAATCAGCCGGCACATCATTACCTGCAATCGGCTGCAGTTTTGGTTCGTAAGGATTCTCGGTACCGGCCATTTTATTAGTAAACCTCTATATAGAGAGTGGTCAATTCGAAGGGGGCTGGAGAGCGCAAGAGCTTATTTGCATGTATACAGTGCAGCTGATTTTTCGACACTCCGGCTGTTGATTCGATTAAATGTCCTCTCTATAAATGTTTCCAAACAGTCATTTATTCTGCAATTTATTCTGTCATTCGAGCTGCCATTTAATTGGCTATCCAGAGGTCCCCAAAAGGGAATCTCCGGATAAAATGCTAATCTCTAATATAACCTCAGTTCGATTGATCTCCTCCAGTGACTTTTCGGTCTCAGTGTGGCTTCTACGCTTCAAGAAGCCTTTCTATTGGGGAGCCCCCCCGGTCAAATCGGTATTTTCAGTGCGCTGCTGTTGAACGCCCTGACCCTGGTCAGCCGGTTTTTTGACGGGCTTCTGAATTTGCTGTTGCTGTTGTTGCGGTTGTGGAACCACCGTTTTCGGCACCACCTGGTCGTCGACAATTTGGTCCTGGGCCCGTTTGAGGGCGTCGGTGTACTGGCGACCGGCATCTCTATTGGATGAATTGTTCAACAAATCGAACTGGCCCATAGCTAGGTTGGTACTGATGGCAGGTCCAAGCTCACCCACATAAGGCACTGCTTTGGCGCCAAGGTAATTCCATGTCGATCCGGTTAATGTGTTAAACGCCGCATTGGGAAGTTTCATCAACAGTCTGGAATTAGCCCACGGTGCTTGAGCAAGAATTGCCTGTCCCGGCTTGGCGGCCATGCCGCCCAGGAAGAATGAGCTGACGAAGATATTGTCGGCGGCGTTTTTCCAAGCTGGTTTAACTATGGCATTGGAGAAATTGAATTCGTATGGTTTGCCAGTGCTCGGGTCAAGATTGTTTTCACCATACATGTGCTGCCAGGCCGGCAAGTAATTGCTGCCGGCATAGAATGTGGCGCCACCGGCCGAGCCGGCCATGAAGCGAGCATGACCCAAATCGGCAAATGTCTTGGTGCCCATCGGGCGAACTACGCCGAAGACAGTTTTGAACGGAGCAGCCACTATATCGGCGCCCTTCATGACCACACCGCCACCCAATTGGGCAGTGCCCTTCAAATAACTGCCTTCCTTGAAGGAGGCCAGAGCACCACTGAAACGTCCGGCTACTTTAGCTTCTACAGCTGCCTCAGGAACCAGGTTGCGCAAGATATTCAGTTGTCCGAGATCTTTCAGCGAAGCATTTTTGAGAACGTCAGCAACGTTGGCATTCGCCTCCAGTCCGTTCAAGGATTCCAACATCTTGCCGGCAGTTGTGCTTGCTTGTGCTGCATTCTTGGCGCCCAAGAGTGAAGGCTCCACATGCGGCAATGCTCGCAATGCATTTCTCAACTCGCCCACTGTTCTTGTGGCCAGAACTTGCTCTCCGGCTGCATTCGTGATCACAGGCAGATCGGCGGCGGCCATCTTCTGGACAAGCTCCGGACTCTTAAGAACTATGCCGCCTCTTTCGCCGAGGATACCGGCGTATTTGGGAGCGTTTTGAGCAATCTTCAGTTCGGGCGCGAATTTCTTGACTGCATCACCCAGTCTGTCGACAAGCGCTCCTTTATCGGCACCGCTAGCTGCTTTGGCTAACTCGGCGTCGAATTCGGCTACTTTTACTCCCTTAGCTCCTCCTCCCAAATTAAAGAGAGCGGTGCGGTTTTCGCCGGCTCTAACTAAATTATCAAGCTGGGTGCTGGCTTTGGCAAAGGCTTCCTCACCCATGGTTGCTCTTTGAGCAAGCAGGAGATCTCGCTCAGCAGCCAATCCACTTGAAGTGAGCACTTTTCCTTCGGCCCCTATCTTCATTGCTCCGGCGCCACCGCCTTCGATGATGGATGCAGCCTTTGCGTCGTTTAAGCCGCTGAACAAGAGCTTCGGTACCTTCATCAAGCCAACGCCGCCCAGAGTCAATCCGGTGCCGGTGGCAATACTGCGAGCCCAGGTATTGTCATCACGGCCAAGCACATTGTTCATGACCGTGTGGTTCGTGATCGAGGCTACAGCAGAGCCACCGATCAAAGAAGTGCCCCAGGTAGCGGCTGCCGATTCTCCAATCAAAGCGCGCAAGGGCTTAAACTTGGCCATGAGAAGCGCCGTGCCGACGCCGGCAATCAAGGTCGGTATAGATGCTTTTGCTTCGTCCCAGAAACGCGACACGTTTTGATATTTCTTCTGCAATTCAGCTGGGCTATTGTCGTAAATGCCCTTTTGCAAAATGGCCAGAGTCGGATCTTTGGCCGGATCGGTATCAAGGTCGGTGCCATAGAGAGCTTTGTATTTCGCTTTTGCTTCATCGATGGCCTTCATGCCTTCTTCAGGCTTAAAGACTTTGGATGCATCCGGAACATATCTTGGTGTGCCATCCGGCTTGAGAAGCGGCTGACCTTGCTCATCGACATCAGTAACCAATCTTACATAGAAGGAAGCCAGATCTTTTCTGGCATTGATTTGAGTATTGATCCAGGCGCGGTCTGCGGCCGGTCCTTGAGACTGATTAGACTGACCGTTCAGGGTGCTGGTGAAATCGGTAAGGAAAGCCTGCTGTTGCTCGATTAGTTTTTTCTGGTTGCCGGTGGCTTGTTCGTAAGCGGTTTGGAAAGTTCCCGTATCGTTGGCGAGAATGCCCATCTGGCGCTTCATCGCTTCGACCGGCACTTTGTCTGCGGCGGCAACTGCATCCTTAAATGCTGCTTCTGCCGAAGCATTTTGATTGTAGCTAGGATGTGCCAGGACTCTGGCGTAGCCGCTGCGAATGTCGAAGGCTTGATAGGCCTGATTGAAATAACCGGCGATTTCCTGCTCTTTCTGGAAGCGCTGATCTATAGTCAGGTTGCCGCTTTCCAGTGCATCTTGAGCAGCTTTGATCTTCTTGTTGTTTTCATCCGGATTGAAGGAAGCATCCACCATTTTGATGGCTTCTTCATAGGCTTGCTTGGCTCCGGCAATGTCGCCTTTCTGCATGCGAGCATTGGCTACTCTCAGTGTGCCTTGCAGGTCTCCGCCGGCATTGGCGTTGGCTGCTTGGTCGCCGTTTTGCGGTGCTTCTTGAGCAGCAGCTTGCACTACTTGATTGACATCGATACCCAGTTTCTTGGCCAGATCGGAAACGCCTGGATCTTCCAGGACCTTGGCGGTTAGTTCTGTGCCGACATCTTTGGTTAATGTCTTCAGACCGTCGGTCATCATTGCTTTTGCAGTGGCATCGTCGCCGCCCAGGTTGGAGCAGCGGGCAAATTCATATCGCGCTTCAAACTTGTTGAGAGCCAAATCGAGCGCACCGTCCTTGATGGTAGACATCTGCTGTTCCATCTGCACGATGTTGCCGTATTTGCCCATCAATTCTTTTTGAAGAGCCTGTTTATCTGCAGCAGATGTGCTGTCGGCTGCCATCTTCTGGAATTTGGCTTTGTCATCGGCCGGCATATCGTTGGCGGCTTTGTCGTGTGCCGCCTGCAATTGGTTGAATTTCGTTTCGGCGTCGGAAAATTCTTTATCGGCGTCGGTAATTGCTTTTTTGAACGCACCCTGCATTTGAGCAAGGGCGGCCTTTTTGTCTTGAGCGCCATCAAAGGCTTTCTTGTTGTCGTCGATTTCTTTGCCGGCGCCGGATGTTCTGTCGGCACCCTGTTGCTGTTGTTGTTGCTGCTGTTGTGTAGGATCGAGAACCTGGTCACGACCTTGATTTTGAGTCCGTACATCCTGACGCGGCATAGCCTGCAGACCAGCTTGCAATTCTTGCTGTGTCAAACCGAGTTGCATAGCGTACTGAGCAAAAGCATCGCGTTGGTCCGGTTTTGCCTTGGCTACCGATTCAATCAAAAGCTGTTTGGCCAGTTGTTTGTC
>CAZHEZ010000225.1:0-12609 GCA_964531315.1 uncultured Candidatus Obscuribacterales bacterium
CGTCGTATCAATTTGCTCGATTTTCAGAAGTCGCTCCACCAGTTCCAACAACACAGAGCTGCTTCTCAAAGCCACTTCCAGCCGATCCGTGGCATCCCTGCCGAGATCTCCGTGTGTCCCATTGATGGCCATTTGCAGTACACCACTGATGGTGCTGAGCGGCGTGCGCATGTCATGACTGACCATTGAAAAGAAGTCTGATTTTGCCTGTTTCAATTTGAAAGATTCTGTCTCATCGGCCACAACAGTGAGGAATTTTTTCTCATCTTTGCTGTCAAAAGCGACAGTGGAAACCTTCACCGGCACCAGTTCTTTTTCAGGAGTGAGAGCGAAAAGCTCCATTGGCGAGTTCTTTGTTTCTCTCACCAATATGTCCAGAAAATTTGCTCGCATCTCAGCATTGAGCTGAAACATTTTTGCAAAGGTATTGTCATGAAAGTAATTTTTGTCGATTGCGAAAAAATCCCGGGCAAACTTGTTGATCGACTCCACTTTGCCATGCGAGTCAGTGATAAAAAGTGAAGCCGGAAGGGCATCTATAACTGTTTGAAGACTATCTCTCGATGATGCAATCTGCTGCATCATTTCCAACTGAGCACGACTGCCTGCATCCAGTTTTGCCACCATGTCCCTGAAATTCTTGTCGAGATCTTCCAGTTCGTCGGCGGATTTTATCGGCGGCAAAAGCGGCTTGTGATCGCTGACACGGTTGAAATTTTCACCAATGGTATTGACCGGCCGAACAATCAGTTTGGTGATGAAAATGGCTATGGCAATGGACATCAGAGAGTTAGCCAGAACGAGCAAATCAAAGCCGTGACGCAGTTCTGCGCGAGACAAGCTTTCAGCGGTTACACCGGTATCGACTGCTTGTTTCGCTTTCATATCTACTTCGCGAATTGTGTCTATCAGCGCAAGCATCGCTCTTTTTACTCGCTGATTTCTCTCCAGGTCTTCAAAAAAAGAGCCGAATTGATTGTCGGCATCCGGATGGAAATCCGATGATTTGAGCGCGTCCAGAAGTTCTGCATTGCGAAAATGAATCTTTGATGCAGTGGCGGGATCATTCAATTTTTTCGACAACAGGGTCTCAAGCGTGGTGATGCTTTCGGACATTTTTGCCATGTAATCATCAAACTCTTTGCGGTCGTTTGGATCGCGAAACATCTTGAATTGCATCAATGCTTGCAGCGCAAAAAATTCATTGGTAATCAGGCTGTTGGCGGCGCTCGCCACCGAGCGGCGGGTGGAGAGCTCGTCGACCAGCTTCTCCAGCCGTTTTACTTTGATTTCAGTCTGACTGTAAAAATACCAATTCACCGCAAGCGGTATCAGAACCATCAGTCCGATCTTGTGAGTGAGAGTGAATTTTGCGGGCATTAGTTGCGGCCGAAACGAAAACCGACTTGGGGAGCGCCGAAATTAAGATAACACCAAAAGAAATACAGGGGCTTGCTAGCCAACAGAAAAAACAGTCCTTCGAAGCCGGCGGTTTGCACGCCCAAAAACCCGCATTAACGGCGCCACCTACCAAAATCCCCGGCGCGTGCAACGCGCCGGCAACAATAGCACCATCTGTTGACAACCAGATCGAACTTAAATTGCTTCAAACTTGCACTCAGCTTGCAAAAGCACCTGCAAAAAACCCGTATATGCGCTAGCGATGCTAATTGAGGTGGTTTCTAAGATGCCGTTTATTGCTGGTTTTCAAGTGGTTGCGCAGCGCTGCAAATTCGCCATTTTTCGGCATTCTATTACCCCAAATAAAGCGGATTTAAGTACTTACTTCAGGGAAAAGCTCACTGATTACAAAAACTTATATGCGCGAAATCCTTCTACCTGTTCATTCAAGACGCGCCCGACACTAAAGTCATGATCATCTGCCTCTTTACTTCACCCGAGACCAACCAACCACTCTCTTCATCGTTCAACATCGAATTGTTATGTCGCCTGGACTTAAGGCCATTGCCCCGCACTCGCGTTGAGTGTCGGCCGTGACTTTCAATCCAGGCAAATGAAACTCCTGCGGACAAACCGTTTTTTTTCTAGCCGGGCGATGCATGGCATCGCCTCTACAGGCTGGCGGCGTTGTTCCAATATCGGAGATAGGAGCCCTGAAATGTTCAGTAACTTTATGTCTAGCATTCTGGCCAACCCGATTGTGCAACAGATGGGCACTTACATGCCCAATGTTCTGCTTGCCATTGCTCTGGGCTTTGGTATCGGACTGGAACGCCGCCATCATCACAAGATTGCCGGTGTTCGAACCCATCTGCTCGTCTGTGTGAGTTCTTGCATCATCACACTGATGGGTGCTCTGGTCGTCAAATCTGCCGGTGGTGGCGATGCCACTCGCATCGCTGGTCAGATTCTGCCGGCACTCGGTTTCATCGGCATGGGCGTCATTACCCGCAAGGGCTGGACGACCTCCGGCGTCACCACTGCCGCCACTATTCTTTTCACTTCCGGCATCGGCATCATGCTGGGCTACGGTTATTTCTCGCCGGCCGTTGTGGTTGCGCTTTTGACCATAACGGTAGTTCAGCTCAGCTACTTCATCCTGCCCAGCACGGATGCGGGCGGCCATGCCCTCAAGGTCGTCTGTGCGGAGGACAACTTCAACGACGTGCGCAAGATCTTCGGTGAGCGCGCCAAGATGGAGAGCCTGTCGAAGAACAACGGCAACGTTGCCTTCAAGCTGGTCACCGAGCTGAGCTCCGACGAGATCGATGATCTCATCGCCCAGCAGGTGCACAACCCGCACATCATCACCATCGAACTGGCTGAAACCAACTAGCCGGCTTGAGACTCAGGCGTTCCGGGCAGGGCGATGCCATGCATCGCCCCTACAGAGCGTCGCATCACAACCAGTGCCTCGACACTTCTCGCATGGACTGCGGCATTCAGCTGATGCTGATGCCCCAAGCGCGATTTGCCGAGCCACGCAAATTTGCGAGCAAACATATGAGCCTAAAGGCAAAGCTAATCGCTGCTCTCGTTGGAGCACTGCTCATCTTCGGCGCCGGCACGTACACGGGATATCAAATCCCGCGCACGGACCCGCAATCCCAGATCGAAACGGTGTTCACGCCGTATGAGGAAGGGCTTCCCCACTACCTCTCGTTTCTGGATCGCGCCCACAAGTCCGTCTACATCGCCGCCTACTCGTTCACCGACCCGCATATCTACGACAAGCTCCTGGAGCTGCACGATCGCGGAGTCAAGGACATTCATGTCCTGCTCGATCTGTCGCAGACCGAAGGTCGCTCGAACGAGAGCATCATGACCGGCGTCAACCGTCTACGGGCGGCGGGCATCGAAGTCGTGATCGGCACGTCGGAAAAGAGTCACCAGATCATGCACGACAAGTACACCATCATCGATGGTGAATGGGTCGAGGATGGCAGCTGGAACTACACGGCGTCCGCCAACAAGCAAGCCAACGTCCTCAACTTCATCCACTCGCGTTCGCGCGCCAGCCTGTTCATGTCGAATTGGCAGCGCATGCACACGTTCATGAAGACGCAGCAGGACGCTCGCGACGCCGCGGCAAAATAACGGCAGTCCTTTCATATTTTCATCGCTGCCTCTCCATGGCTGGATGCGCAGACGGGCACTGCTGAGTTTTTAAACTCACAAAAAGTCAATCGGTGAGACCAACTCGCCGGCAGTTGCCCGCCTACCAGTTCAGCCTGCAATGCTTTTCGGAGACGGAAATGAAAACACCCCACAAAAAGCTAAAACGCGGCTTCAAGCAAGGCGACCGAGTTGAGATCCTGCGCAAGGACATCAGCTGGGGCACGCGCAAGAAGCAACGCTACGGCTACGTCACCTCAGTCAACGGCGGCTATCACTATGTCCGCCCGCTCTGGTGGCGTGAAGGCGAAGTGCTCGAACTCTACGACGTCGAGATTCGCCACGCCCCCCTGAAGAAGGGCTGATTATCGAAGGTTTGTGGACGCGGTCTCGCGTCCTTCGCCTCAAGCAGGCGGCGCCAGCAAGTGCCCAGTGCGCTCAGCTTGAGGTTAGTGGACTGCGTCACGCGCTGAGCGCGCGGGACGCAGTCCTCCTTTTCATGACTCAGAGAAAGAGATGCTCATAGCAGCTCATTCTCTCAGAAGAAGCAAAACCCGGTAGATGGCACTCTTCTCCGCGGTCAAGCTTCTGGAGTCTCTTGATGCGACCACGCAAAGCAACGATCGTTTTCAATCCGAAGGGCGGCTCGGCCAACGTCAACACCGTAACCCAGCTCGCCAATCAACTTCGCAGTCAGGGCGTCGAAGTGACGGTAGTGCACACTACCGCCGAACCCGGCTCTGCGACAAAACTGGCTCATCAGGCTGCGCTTGATGGTGCCGATGTAGTCATTCCTTTCGGCGGCGACGGCACTGTCCGCGCCGTTGCTGAGGGACTGATCGGCACGGAAGCCTCGCTTGCCGTATTCCCAGGCGGCACCGGCAACCTGTTTGCCCGGTCCTTCTACGCCAATCCGACTGTCGAGCAGTTCGCCGAGATGGTGCTCAAAGGCACCCCTCAACCGGTGGACATGGTCAAACTCGTATACGAAGCCGCCGATGGACAGGCGCACACCCAGTACCAACTGGTGGCGCTCGGTCTCGGCAAGGTCTCCGATGCAATCTCAGGAGCCAGCCCGTTCTTCAAGAAATGGTTCGGCAAGCTCACCTATGTGGTGCGCGTCACCCGAGCCTGCCTGGCCCCAGGCGCACTGCGCTTCCGGCTCTCCACGAAGGACAAGGTTGTCGACAATGATGCGGCCGTGGTGTTCGTTCTCAACGTGACACCGCCGACGATGTCAGCGCTGAGCCGCGGGGCGAACGCCGCCGACGGCTTGCTGGACGTCGTCGTCATCAGCGGCACCAACACCTGGCAGTTGATCAAGTTCGCGGCTGCCATGAGCTTCGGCAGACCAGAGCGCTGCAAGCATTACTACCGCTTCCGCGCCGATGAAGTCACGATCGAATCTTCGGGTCCTGTGATTCCGAACATCGACGGCGACTCGGGCAAGCCGACCAAGAAACTGCGCGTCACCAACGTGAAGGGCGCTATCAAGGCGATTCTCAGCCAATGAGTTTCGCGCGTGCAAGATCGCAACCGCGTTCTTGTTCCCCAATGTCAATCCTCACCGTGAGAGAACCAGGTCACCGCCTGGTTCTTTCACAAGTGTTCTCCAAACCTAATGGAGGAACCATACTGTGAATTTCGAAAACATACTGGCCACGCTGGCAGACCACTGGGTCTGGCTGGCAGTAGGTCTGACAGTCGCTAGTCTCGGGCTGTACGTTGCCAAACGTTTCAGCTTTTGGAAAGGCGAGGCCAAAAAGTTGCTGGAGGGTGGCTATCTGCCTGCTCCTCCCACCTTCGTCGCCCGCTTCTTCTTCAAGATGGCTACCCGGTTGATAGTCTTCCTGGTAGTCGGACCGGTCAAGGTAAAAGGCAAGAAAAACGCCCGCTATAACGGCAGGCTGTTGATCGCGCCTAACCACACCTTCCAGATGGACTTTGCAGTGACGCGTACGGCTCTGCCGTGCCATTACACGCAAATCGCCAAACAGGCAGAAGTTAAGGGTGCGCGCGCTATCTTCGCGGCTTGGGTGGGCACGATTGCCGCCAAAGTCGAAGGTGGCACGGCAAAACCAGGTCAGGGTGCGGCAGTCGTCAAGGCAGCCGCCAATTATCTGGCCTCCACCCCCTACACTCGCCTGCTGCTTTTCCCGCAGGGCAAGCTCGTTTATGACAACGTGCTGCGCCCCGAGGATTTCAGAACGGGTGCGGCTCGTACGCTCGCTCTGGCTGTCGAACAGCTGGGCACCGACGAGAACGTGGCCTTCCTCCCCGCCGGCATTCATTACCTGCGCGATCCGAAACG
Source organism: uncultured Candidatus Obscuribacterales bacterium (assembly GCA_964531315.1). GTDB lineage: Bacteria > Cyanobacteriota > Vampirovibrionia > Obscuribacterales > Obscuribacteraceae > QKMZ01. Next base: position 5,888 of record CAZHEZ010000225.1, read on the forward strand.
TGCCTCCTACTTCCAGCGTTTCATCGGGGTACTCGCGCGCGTCATACCACCCCTCAGGAATTTCCGCTCGTGGGCTGATGTGACGAAGAATCCGGACGGCTCGAAGACCGTCACCAAGTTCCGCAATTACGGCGCCACCGTCGTGATTGGGGAGCCCATCCCATTTGCATCGCTGCCCAAAGACCCACACGACTGCTCGCAGTTCATGCGAGCCAAGATTCAGGAACTCCTGGACCAAGCTGAAAAGCTGTAGGCATCAGGGTTCTTGGTCTTGCTGAAAAGCAAGGAACTAGGAATATGAGTATCTCAACAATCATCGCCATTGCGGCGGTGAGTTTAGTGGCGCTCACTTTCATTTGGCGGTCTGTCGTCTCGCCGCGCATCAAGCGCTGGAACGAGTACACCAAACAGATTGCCACTTGCGGGTATCTGGCGCCTCCGCCCACTGACAAAGGTCTGCGTGGACTGCAAAGGTTCGCGCGCTTCATGACCTTCCTGCAGGTGGGCAAGATCCAGGTGGTTGGACGCGAGAATCTTGATTCGGTCCCCGGACCGTTCATGTACTCGTCCAATCACCCCTTCGGCGTGGACGTGGCCGTAATTCCGCTGGTCATCAACCGCAAGGCTCGGTACATGGCGCACGAAACGGTCTTCACTTTCGGGTGGGGATTGGGTGCGCACATCGTCGGGCCGTGGGGCGCCCTGGTCGCGCACGACAACATCCGTGACAACGGTGTGCGGGCGCGGGCGGCAGCCACACAGGTTTTGACCACAGGTCAGAATCTTGTCCTCTTGCCAGAGGGTCTGACCAACATGGAGCCCACCATGTTGCCGTTCAAAGACGGTGCAGTGCGCATCGTCAAACAAGCGGCCAAGGAGCTGGGCAAGGACGTGTGGATTATGCCTGCGTTCGCTCGCTACGGGAAATACCCGAGCAAGTGGATTCAGCGCTTCCCGCGCCCGATTCAGTACACGCTGACGATGTTGCTCTTCCCCATCTACCGCCGTGGCGTCAAGGTCGTGATCGGCAAACCGATTCCGGCCAGCCAACTGGCGGCTGACGATGCGGAAGCAACTCTTCAGCTCAGGCACGCTATCGAGGTTCTCGACCCGAAAACGGTCTGAGCATCTAACCCTTCACGACTGAAACAGCTCAGGTTGCAGGTGGAAAAAGTAATAAAAGACAACCATCGTCACCCATAGTTGTGCTCAGAACTGAAACACGTCCGAAAACCTGAACCGGGGCATGATTGAAGCGTCCAAATGGACGTCTCTTTTGTGCCCCGGATTCTTTCGGGAGCAGATAAAATCATGCGAAAAATCGGCAATGTCCTCTACTGGCTGGCTTGGGCCGCCGGTGTGGTCGAGCTCGTCGGCACGTCATTCCAAAACGGCGCGCCCGGAATCTTCAATGGCTACCACGCGCTGGCAGCCTTCGGACTGGCCTTTGTCCTCTCCGTCTTCGAAAAGGGCAATAAGACCGCTCTTCAGAAGATCTTCCTGGCCCTGTTCGGCTGTTTCGCCACTGGTGCCATCGCCTTCACTCTCGGTGCCATCGGCTGGATCGGAGCCTGTGTCAGCATGTTCCTCGTCGCCACCATGAAATTGGACGGCGGTGACAGGGACGCCGGCTGATACATCGAAACGCGGTGTTGGGCGACCGGATCTGAAGTCTAACGACTGAAGGTCCGGTCGCTTTTTCACCTTTTTGCAGTCTTTTCTTGCTTTTTAGCCGGCTTTTACTATAACGTTTAATACCTCCAATCTGCTAAACTCAAACTTCTCCACTGTTTCCGCGTCAAACAAAAGCCGTGCTCACCTTTCACGTCATCACGCTGTTCCCCGACCTGCTCACCACATACACGGCGGTGAGCGTGATCGGGCGGGGCATCAAAGCGCAGAGGCTTTGTGTAAAAACCTACAACCCGCGCGATTTTTGCCAGGACAAATACAAAAAGGTTGACGACACTCCATATGGCGGCGGGGCGGGGATGGTGTTGAAACCGGAACCATTTTTTGCCGCCTTTGAATCTATTAACCAAACCATTAAAGATTCCACCGCTGACGAGCAAAAACCACAAACTATGCCGGTTTTACTCATGAGTCCGCAAGGACAACCATTCAAACAAGAGAGCGCACAGAGGCTCTCAGAACACCAGGACATCGCCATAATTTGCGGTCATTATGAGGGTTTTGACGAACGAATCAGAACCCTGGCCAGCCAGGAGATCTGCATAGGCGATTATATACTTACAGGCGGCGAGCTTGCTGCCCTTGTCGTTATAGACTCTGTCGGCAGGCTGGTCCCGGGAGTACTGGGCAAAATCGCCTCCGTGCACGAAGAATCATTTTCCGATGGACTCCTGGAAGCGCCCCAATACACAAAACCGCCTGAATTCCGCGGTATGGAAGTGCCTGAAATTCTGCGCGGTGGAGATCACAAAGCTATAACAACCTGGCGCCGGCGCCAGGCCCTGATGCGAACATTGAAACGCCGTCCAGACTTGCTTGAAAAAGCAGAACTTTCGAAATTGGACAGAAAGCTTTTGGACGAGATTGAATCAGAGCTGGAGCCATAACGGGTATAAAGTGTCGGGTATTTCGGCTTCGTCATTTCTATGGAACCAGACAACACACTCAATTCGAAATTGAGCATTGCCGATCAGACTTTTATGCACTGCCCGAAATGCAAGGCCTTGTATGCAAGTTCGGTTTCCTTTTGCACTGCAGACGGGACGAAATTAGAGAAAAGTGAATCCTGTGGCGACTCTGCATCTATCTTTGCCGGAAAGTATGAGATCCTCGCTGCCATTGGTAGTGGTGGCATGGGCACCGTCTATCGAGTCAGGCAGATTCACCTCGAAAAGATCTGCGCTCTCAAAGTAATTCCAGCCGAAACTCTGAATGACCTGTTGATAAGCCGCTTTCAGCGCGAAGCAAAAACCATGGCCACGCTTGACCACATGAATCTCGGTCGTATTTTTGACTTCGGCATTTTCCAAAATCAACCCTATATGGTCATGGAATACATTGACGGAATACCGCTCAGTAAGCTGATTACACAAGAACCACCAAGCATAGAGGATACTCTGGAAATCTTTTCTCAAATTCTCGATGGTTTGGCCCATGCTCATAAAAAGGGAGTTTTGCACAGAGACATCAAACCCAGCAATATCATGATTGTACAAGGGCCGCAAACCGGGTCCACAAAAAGCTCTTTTCTCGGGCGGGCGATTCTTTTGGATTTTGGAATCGCCAAAAAATTCGACACCAGTAATAGTGGCGAAGGCGGAAGCGGCAAAACTCAAGCACTGACGCGCACCGGTGAAATGATCGGCAGCCCGCTCTATATGTGTCCGGAACAAGCGCGCGGAGACAAACTGACGGAACGTTCCGACCTCTACAGTCTCGGATGTGCACTGTTTGAGTGTCTGACAGGAACAGCGCCATTGATCGGACAATCAACTGTAGACACACTGATATTGCACATGGAAAAGCCAGCCCCTTCCCTGAAGGAAGCCTCATTGGGCCGGGATTATCCAGCCGGACTTGAAAGAGTGGTGCGCAAACTGCTGTCCAAAGATCCCGAAGCTCGCTATCAGTCGGCAGAAGAAACAAAACGTGCCCTGGCACTGGCACTGCAGCTGGACGAGCAAGCAGTCGAGGTGACGCCGGAAAAAAGTGAAAAGGTGGTTTCACACACACTATTGATACTGCTTTCAGTGGCAGCCGTTTTGACTCTGTCGACCATCGCATTTCTGACGATGCAAGGCGAAAAGGAATCCAGACATGCCAATTCAGCGGACGACGAAGACAAAATCAAACTTGAAGAGATGGTCGTCTCGGAGGTCGACAAAACCATATTAGACAAGCCCTCAGCAAATGCAAATCCGGACAGCGATGACGACGAGTCCGAGACAAACAAAGAGCCGGAGTCCGCCGTGTATACTGAAATAAAGGGCACAGAGCCAGGCTTTGCACTGCGCGGACAAACCATCGAAGCGGCACGCGTAAAGCTGATCGAGAACGACAAAAATCTGTGGGGGCTTGGTCTGGCCGGAGCGAAATTCCCTCATAGCATGCTCGGAAATCTCTCCCCTAAGGTAGGAGTATTAAGGCTCAGCTCCACAAATTTGAGCGACGAAGACATGAAATACGTCGCTAAAAACAAAGTGCTGCGGCAATTATATTTGAACAGCAACCCCGTAGGCATCAAGGGAATTCGTTACCTGACTTCATTGCGCTTCCTGAAAGTCCTCGATTTAGGCAATACCAAATGCGATGCCAGAGCGATAGCAGAGCTGCGCAGATTGCCAAATTTGGAAGAGCTTCATTTACACAATAACAAGAAAATTGATGACAGTGCCGCAGAAGTGGCTTCTTCGCTGGTCGGCCTGAAGTTGCTGGACCTCAATACCACCTCAGTGACCGGCAAGGGAGTGTCTTACTTGCACCATATTCCCATGTTATCTACGTTGTTCTTAGAGAGGCTCAAACTCAAAGACCAGGACATCAGCACTCTGCCTCATATCGCTAACTTGACCCATCTGCACCTATCAAACAATCAGATCACATCGGCCGGAATAAAGTCTCTGCTGCCGCTTAAACACCTGGTCAGCCTGGATCTGGAAAACAATCCGATTGACGACAAGGCCGCTCCTTTATTTGCAAAGATGGATGCCCTCGGGCACCTTGGTCTAAATGGCACACTGCTTACCGCCGATGGTGTAATGAAGCTGGCTGAAATGCGGTCTTTGAACGATCTCCATGTGAGGAGACTTTTAGGCTTAAATGAGCCGCAAGTTTACAATTTCATGAGCAAAAGTAAAACCTGCCAGGAATTGGACTTTATGACCGGAGCAAATTCCTCCGTCAAACGCGAGGATTGGTTGCTTGACCAAAGACGCAAAGGCGAAATGCCCGGCGCCCCTGCAACAGAGTCCAATAAATAGGCGCTTGCCGGCCCTGCCCGGGTATAAAAAGTAGAGGGTCAAGAACTTGAGTATGGACCAGGAAAACACACAACACCTGCAGGCGAGCGGTGAAAAAACTGCGCTGGTTAAGTGTCCCGAATGTGACACCATATACAGTGCGATTGCTTATTGCCCCAATGACGGTTCAAAACTGGAAGATCATGATGGTGCTGGGATCACCCATCCGTTATTCGCCGAGAAGTATGAAATCCTGGATGAGATAGGCAAAGGCGGAATGGGGACCGTGTACAGAGTCAAGCAGATTTTGCTGGACAAAATATTAGCTCTCAAAATAATTCCCTCACACTATCTAAACGAGCAGCTGGCCGTAAGGTTTCAACGCGAAGCAAGAACCATGGCCTCTCTCGATCACCCCAATCTTGCGCGCATAGCGGACTTTGGAATATGGCTCAACCAGCCCTTCATGGTCATGGAATATGTAGACGGCTCGCCCCTGTCAAAGCTGATCTCCGAGCGAGTTATCCCCCCAGCCCAGGCTGTAGACCTGTTCTGCCAGGTATTGACAGGACTCGAACATGCGCATCAAAAAGGAGTTTTGCACAGAGACATCAAACCGAGCAATATCATGGTGCGCCATGAAGAAGGGGCAAACAAGGCTATTTTGGTCGACTTCGGAATCGCAAAAAAAATTGAAACTGAAGACGGCGCCGGAAACACACAAGCCCTGACGCGCACCGGTGAGATGATTGGCAGCCCGCTCTACATGAGCCCTGAACAAGCACGCGGCGACAAACTGACGGAGCGCTCTGATCTCTACAGCCTCGGCTGTGCTCTCTTTGAGAGTCTCACAGGCACCCCACCTTTTGTTGGAAAAACTGCCGTCGAAACACTCTTCCTGCACATCGAGCAAACACCGCCGTCGCTGAAGGAAGCTGCTCTGGGACGAGACTTTGCGCCGGGCTTGGAAAAGCTGATCAGGAAATTGCTGGCTAAAAATCCGGAAGACCGCTACGCATCTGCTCAAGAGCTGAAAGAAGCGCTGTCCGTTTGTTTGGCCCAGGAAATGCCCGCCGCACCGCTTCTAGACATCAAGCAAAAGGCACGCCCTCTGCTGCCTTTTGGACTGATCGCTCTGGCTGCAATTGTGATTCTATCTGTGATGGCGGTTCTTCTTCATCAGGGAGAGAAAACAGCCGTCCAGGTCTCAAAAAAGAGTGCGATGGAGGGCTCGATAATCACCGAACTGCCCGATTCCGTTCCTCGCGAACTGATCAATGAAGAGGGTAAAATCGAATACCGTGACGAGAATGGCCTGGGGCACATACAAAGAGGCACAGATTCGACGCTGGCCTTTTTCAAAAAAACGCTTAGCGACAATCTTGTCGAGATTATTGAAAACGACAAAAATCTAGTCAAACTTCAAATCAGCTACTCTCGTTTTCCCAAATCGCTGCTCGCCAAATTGCCGCCCAAACTTGAATACATAGAACTGAACGGCGCCTGGCTGCTCACCAATGACTATAAGCTGATTGCCACAAATACCAACCTGAAGACACTTGTCTTGCGCTTCAACGTTGTTGACGCCAGAGCACTCCATTATTTGGCGGCGCTTAAAAAATTGGAAACACTGGATATAAACGGCTCTCACGTTGATGCAAATGCCTTGAAAGAACTGCGCTCGATGCGCAGCTTGAGAACGCTCATTCTGTCCGACAATGAGACGATCGACGACAAGGCGTTGCCTGTACTGACCAGCCTTGACCAGTTGGAGTGCCTGGACATAAGCAA
>CAZHEZ010000226.1:0-12423 GCA_964531315.1 uncultured Candidatus Obscuribacterales bacterium
AAAACACAAAGGAATACTGACTAAAATTAGTCCTTTGGTTAAAAGAGTGAGGCGCATTTTGCCGTTTCAGCCGGGACGATTGTGTGGATCCAATAGATTGTATCCCAAATATACATAGTCCTTTGGGAAGCGACCGCGAATTAGTTGCAATGCTGGCGCTGCAATAATCCGTATTTCGGTCGCTTCCCGTTGCTTGGTTCAGCCAAATTTGTTTGTTGGTTAGACGTCTTTCGGATCGCCTGCATTATTTATTCTTTGTATGTCTCTCATAGCCATGTTTGCTTCCATGTACAATCCCACGGGCGGCATAAACACTGTGGCGGCAATTCCTAAGGCCCGTTCCCACGGTTGTACCGGCCGGTAAGCCGATTTTTGATAGCTAGGTACATCGGCAAGAGAAGCATCATTAGGCAAGAAGTACTGACTTGCTTTCATCCTTCCAGCCAATTCCCTTCCTGCGGAATAGCCCAGCGAATCTGGGGAAAGATCATTGGCGACATATTTATTGCCGCCTCTATCTAAAGAGTCTGCATTTTCGCTGAGAGTCGAGGCGTCGGCCTGATTGCCTTCCACTTGCTTATGGTGGTGTCCGTGGTGCTCGTGCCGGTGCTTTTGCAAATCCTGTTCATTAAGGCTCTGGCTCAATTCTACTGGCTCTCCACCTGCTTTGAATGCCTGCTGCCCATTTTTATACAATGCCGGCAATGGCTCAAATGATAAGGATTGACCATCCTCGAAGTTCAAATTGGATATTTGCATTTTTTTCGGATGGGCATACGAGGTTGATGAGAAATCATCCAGCAGCCCGGAGCCGAATGCGGCAGCGTCTGCCATCTCACGATTGGCCGGGTTGCTCTTTTGCAGGGCGTCATAGCCGCTTTTGTAATTTCCTTCACTCATTTGGTTTTCTCCGATTGAATGGAATGCTACAACCACAACTGGTGGATCGTTCGGCTGGCGTGGGTGTCGCAGCGAATTAGTAATTGGGGCGGTGAGGCTGAAAATTGCAGGCTCGCAACGGGCTCTACAACGTAGACCCGCTGCGGCTGCTCCCCTAAACTTTTTTGTTTGATTTCAGCAAACGGAGCGCGGTCAGACGATTGCTCGTGCTGTTCCCCTACCTCACGCTCCGTTTCACCGAATCAAGTTGAGGTTGGCGTCCCTCATGCACACACGATATGCGCTCACCTGTCACGGCACGGTGACAGCGTTGTGGCAGCGCTGTCACATAACTGAGTTTCTGCTCTGACTATGCTTATGCGGCGCTCTTGCGGGACTTGCGAGCGGTCGTCTTTTTCCTGGCGCCCGTTGTGCTTTTTCTTGTCCTGGCAGTGGGTGACTGATTCGCGGCTTTGCGACTGCCAGTATTGGTGCCGCGGCGCTTCTTGGTTGCCACTGCCTTTCTTGCCGAGTCTTCTCTTGCTTCCTTTTTTGTCTTTTTAGAAGTCCGAGAACCGCTGCCTCCTTTTTCGCCGCCACCCGTATCCTTGTTTACGGTGGCCCAGGCCCGGGCTTTTGCTTCTTTTTCGCCAACGCCCTTATCTTCATAACCTTCTTCAATATGCTCAGCCATCCGCTTTTGTTTTTCGGTGTATTTTGCTTTGCTTCCTCTGGGCATAGTCAGTCTCCCCTTCTTGCTTCCACGCCTGCCGTTACACTCTTAAATCCGTGTAATGGTACGACCCATAAGACTCCCCAGGGTTCCCATTTTGCGAATTTATGGGCCGGGGTAACGAAAATGCCCGCCAGCTTTGACATCCAGGCGCTTTTATGACATACTTTAGTTAATCTAGGCTGGGAAAGCCCTGAAGCGGCTTATAAATGCCATGACGATCAATCAGTCCACGGGACTGCTCTAAAAATAGATTATTCGGTCAGCGCAGATGGCGCGGCGTATTTGGAAACAGTCGGCTGACATGCCACTGAAATAAATAAGTTTGAAACAGATAAAGGAAGACTAAATTGCAGAATTTTGCGGAGCTTGGCTTGTCCAAGCCGGTTTTGGATGCCTTGCAGGAAGCAGGCTACACTGAACCAACAGCCATACAAAGACGAACTATAGGTTTGATACTGGACGGTCATAACATTCTTGCCTCGGCTGAAACAGGCTCGGGAAAGACGGCAGCTTTTGCTTTGCCGATTGTGGAATGTTTGCAGGAACCCGGTGATAAACCACGGGCACTGGTTCTAGCGCCCACCCGAGAATTGGCGCTGCAGGTCAGCTCGCAGTTCAAAATATTCGGAAAAAATCTTGGACTAAAGGTTGTCACTTTATACGGTGGCGCCGGAATGGACCAACAATTGCGGGCACTCAAGGGTAAGATCGACGTTATTGTCGCCACTCCCGGTCGCCTCAACGACCATTTGGAGCGTCGCGCCGTCGATTTGAGCCAGGTGGAAATGCTGGTGCTCGATGAAGCAGACAGACTTCTTGATCTCGGATTCATGCCGCAAGTTCGGCGCATCATCTCGAAAGTAAATAAAGAACGCCAGACTTTGATGTTCTCCGCCACCATCGATGCTCGCATTGGTCGGCTGGCCAACGAGTTCTCCGAAGATCCGGTAATTGTAAAAGTGAACACTGAGCGAATTGATGCAGCCAGCGTCGATCAACAGTTTGTTCATGTCACTGAATTCAATAAAGATGCTTTGTTGTTGAAACTGCTTGGAGATTTCGATGCGGAGGCGGTTCTCGTCTTTACGCGTACGAAGAAAAAAGCAGGCTGGGTCAGCGATCGCTTGCAAGACGCTAAGGTCAACTCTGAAGAGATTCATGGTGACTTGAGTCAGTCTCAGCGCGAAAAGGCGCTCAAGAAATTTCGCTCCGGTGAAATTGCAGTTCTTGTTGCCACTGATGTTGCAGCGCGCGGGCTGGATATTCCCAGCATCAGCCATGTAGTCAACTATGATTTGCCGGATACGCCGGAAGACTATGTCCACAGAATCGGACGCACCGGTCGCGCCGGCAAATTCGGCACCGCTGTTTCATTCATCTCTGAAGAACAGCGCCATCTGATTAGCGATATCGAGAAAGTCGTAGGCAGGACCTTCGAGCCCCAGTGTACAGCTGGTGCAGCTCCGGTGCGCAAGCTTGTTCCGGCTCGTCGCTTCCGCCGCGGTCGCAGATAGCTTTATTGCTGGGCCTCAGCTGCCGCCCGTCTTTGTTCGTAGGCTTTGACGTTGCAATAGGCAATTTCTAGAATAGGAACAGAAACTCCTTTCTCTTTGGCCTTCTCGATCAGATTGCCGATAATTTGATCTGCTTCTACATTGTTGCCCCGTTCGACATCTCTGCACATTGATGCCGCCAGTGTTGATGCGGGATCAGACAACCTGCCGCTCATCGATTTGACGAATGTTTCAGCCGGATCGCAACCGTGCGCTCTTGCCACAGACACACATTCATCGAACAATCTGGTGGCGATGGACGGACCTCCGGGTGACCGCGCCACTTCGCCGACGTTAGCGCGCATGAGCGTGGTAAGCGCAGCCAGAGAAGAGATCATCACCCACTTTTCCCACATGTCCGCGACGATTGTCTGACTGGCTATTGAATTGCAATTTGCCGGTTCAAACATTTTGTCTATGGCGGCAATCCGCTCGCTGAACCTTCCATCGAATTCGCCGTACTTGATTGTGTGCGCGTCATTCAAATGTTGAATGTTTCCATCAACATCCATCGTGGCTGCAATTACGCAAAATCCGCCGATCACATTTTCTGCCTCGAATCGCTGCTTGAGCTCGTCGAAATGCCGCATGCCATTGAGGAGTGGCAGAATGGTTGTGTTGGTTCCGACCGCGCCGCTGATGCTGTCTAAAGCACTTTGCAGGTCGTAGGCTTTGCAAGAAAGGATAATCAGATCAAAAGGCTCCGTCGCCTTTTCGATAATCTTCAGATCCTTGAGATGACTGTCACCAAATTTGCTCTTGATAGTAAGACCGTGCTGGCGCAAGTGCTCTGCTCTCTTGGCACGCAATAAAAAAGTAACAGCAGCTCCTTTCTCCATTAGTCTGCCACCGAAATAACCGCCGGTCGCCCCGGCGCCCAAAACGAGGGTGCGCATTCGTCTCTCCTTATCTGGTCAATGCCTCAAGTTTAGTACTCAATTGGTGAAAGATTGACGATCTCAAAGTTTTGCCAAAATGCTTCCTGTTACCTGACTGGCGCTTTTAATACTAACCAGGTGGTAACTTTTGTTAATCTGCTTTATCAATGCCCTGGAAAGCAAATTTCTTCGATGGCTGCTTGTCAATGGACGTACGGCTCGACAAGGTTTTCGAGAAACAGCAAAAACTGATCTTACTAATACTGCTGATCCTGCAATTTCATACAAGCAATAAGATAAATTCCGATGTAGTTGTGAGAAGAGATTCGTGTGATCAAAAACACTGGGAGATTGAAGCTTAATAGCAATCGCATTTCAGTCAACCTTTCACCAGCCTGCCAGTGGTTTCAATATGCGTTGGGCTCTGGCTCTACATTTGCCGTCAATTCATTGCCGGGCAAATTTTGTGCAAACGCAAACTGGAAGATCGGTTCCTACCGCGTTACGGAATGCCTTCCCTCGTTACGTTTTTGGAGTGAGTGCTAATTTTTCCCTTCAAGCGTATAGTGAATATAGCGGCACCAGGGGAGTCTTACTTGAGTAACCCATGGAAAAAGAAATAGCTGAGGCAGCGGAAATCGCCCCTGCAGCACAGAAATTTCTTAGAGACCACATCCAGTCATTGTGGCAGCTGGAACTAATTCTCTTTATGAAAGAGAAAAGGTCCGCACTTTCTGCTGCAGAAATTGCCACCGGACTTTATTCCACTCCACGTATGATTGAAAGCGCTCTTAGCGGTTTTGCGAAAAATGGAATCTTGAAGGCGGGAGAAAATCAGCCCAAGATTTATGCATATGCGCCAGACACAGTGGAATTGACTGAAGCGATTGAACAAGCAAGTGCGGCGTATGCCAATAGACGCCTGGCGGTGATCAATTTCATCTTTTCTAAAGAAGGTAACGGTGATTCTTAGTTGAGCCGCTATCGTCATTGCCGGCGGTCTTGCAGCGGAATTTATTTGCGTAGATGTGGATCATCCGTTAGAATGCAAGTTCGTCGTTGTATTTATTTATGCGACAGTTTCCCTCCCTTCTAACGAGAGGACAGGACAATGCCAAACTTTAAGCCGCAATTCAACTCCTTTTGAATCGTCCAGCAAGCGAAGGCGCGGGTTCCCGTCTGAGTCACGGGTGAAGCGTGGACGACGTATTGTTCATGGTGATAAAGAACTAGAAGAGAAGCTCGGTCGCAAGGACTTGTGTCCGTGCGGTTCTGGTCGCCGGTTTCAAGGGCTGCTGCATGAATAGCGGCCGCTTTTGACGGGATCAACCGAGATCACTACTTTTAGGTGAGTCAAATAGTGGTGTCGTATTTGACACCATTGAGGTTGCGCGTCCTTATCTGGGACGCGCCAGCCTCGCCTGCATATTTTTAGCGATACCGTTGTGGCGACGCCTTGCGTCGTCCGCTTCGGAGCGCTTTCACACTCGTTTTGTCAAAGGAGACAAACATGATTCCATATGAAGAAATCAGGAAGAATGAAGACCGTTCGTGGACCTTCAGACTTCTAGACACTATTAGAAACAGTCGTCCAGGAGATGAATTGGACGAGGTCTGCAACACTTTGGGAGGATTAGATGATCCAAGAAGTATAGAACCACTGATTCAGATGCTGGAAGATGTGTCGCTTCCCATGCATTTGCGACAAGCCGTGAGCCTTGTGTTGAGGCACAACTGCATTGGCCGTTGTGAATCCGATCGGCGCTCATGGTGGAATTCAGGTGACCGCCTTCTCAAGCTCCATGCGCTACTTGAGGCGAGGACATCTGAAGCGGATATTTTGATACCGGTCGCGAGCAATCCGGAGCATGAGCTTCACTATGAAGCAATCTGCGGCATGGAATATGGGTTTGAAGAACCTGAACATCTGAGGCTACTGATTCGTGCACTCGGGCATCCTGATGCCGCCGTGCGTCAGGCTGCGGCTAACAATCTTACCTGGGAGGAGCCGATTGAAGCGGAAGATGGTTTGATCAAAGCCATCTCGGATTCAGAACACGATGTAGCAGATGCAGCGTTGACTACTCTTTCTTACTTTCGAAGTCAGAAGGTTTTCCGCAGTCTGTCCGAGCTTCGGCATATCTCTGCCGAAAGTCTTCGAGGAGAGATAGGGGCGACCTTTGAAAACCAAAAGGAGGATTTTGAAATGGCATACCAACGTTTGGAAGGGCAGTCTAAAGACTTCTTTCTGACGTGGTTGAAGCCAATTGAGGACCTCCTGGTTTTTAAGGATTACGTGAAGGAAGATGAGAAGGTCGATGCCGAAGAGGCAACGCCAAAACATCCACCGAGGCGCAAGGAGAAAGCAGTACTGCAAACGGCAAAGGAAGTGATTGCTTTCTTTGACGATCCAGACGGATGCTGGAGTGAAAAACACTGCTGGAGAATTGAGTGCGACTGGAATCAGTTTTCTAATTCCGACAGACAGATTCTCGCAGAGTATTTCCGCACTCACAGTGATCACCACATCAAGGAATTTGGCTGTAAGCCGCTTGGATTGTGGGATCGCGGCGATGTTCTTGAGTCGTTTCTCAAGGATGCTTGCGGTGGGGTGAAGAGAACCGCAGCGTATTGTCTAAAGTCAGTCACACCTGATGCGGCTATCGCTAGCAGCTTGTGGAAACTGTATCAAGATGTCAATTCCACGGGTAATCTGGCCAAAGATTCGTTGCGCTCGTTTGTGGTGCATGCGCCAAGAGAAGGACTGGAGGATCTTCTTACCGAAATTGTTCGACGAGAAAGGCGGCAGCCCAGGAAACAGGCTGCCGTCGATGAGTTGATTAAGCTCGAGGCGCATGCGCATATGCGCTCGCTTCTACATCTCCTTGGAGAGCCGCCTTTGTTGAATTGGTGGTTGCATTTAGATCTGGTCGATTATTGTGTCAGCCAGAAGTTGTCCGTGCCGTATTTTTCCGAATTGTGCGGTGTGGACGATATGCGACTGCAAGAGTCTCTTGCTGAAGCGGTTCCGTTTCTGGAGCCTGTTCTTCTCAAGGGGCTATCATATGCAACGAAGAACTGACTCGAAGGGCAATAGATGGAAACTGAGAAGACGGCTGCCGAAATTGCAACGCAAGTAGCGCAGTACATGCTCAAGCACGATCGTGCCAGCCGGCATCTCGGCATAACAATCGCTAAGGTCGACGAAGGTGTCGCCGTTTTGTCGATGACTGTCCGTGACGATATGCTCAACGGACTGGACATCTTGCATGGCGGCGTCACTTTCTCGCTGGCCGATTCTGCCTTTGCTTTCGCCTGCAATTCCAGAAATAGAAAAACTGTCGCCTTGAGCTGCACGGTCAACTTCGTTTCGGCTGCAAAGGCTGGAGATGTCTTGACTGCGACGGCTCATGAAGTGTCCATCAAGGGGCGCACCGGTATCTATGATGTGGCTGTGACCAATCAGGCAGGCGATCTGGTTGCCCAGTTTAGAGGCACATCTTATGGCACGAGTTCAAACGTCGTATAGGGCTATTTGCGTCCTGGTGTGACGCCGGAAAATGCTTGTGCGCTGCCGGCGTGGTTGGAGATAGCGAATTATTGCAATTTGGTTCTTATATAAGGATCGAGGCAAAAAAATTCTGGACCGGGTGCAGACGGCAAAAGAGTCTGCCAATTGCTCATCTGGTGGGAGCCGGGAGTCTTTTAATCATGCAAAATAGACTAATAAGTCTAGTTAAGATTAAAACGCATGAAAAGCCGAAAGGATTTATAGAGAAGGCATTAAGGGCGTTTTGGCGGCTCCAAAAAAGGGGCTTGACAAACTAGACTGGACTGGCTAGTATGAATACAGCACCTGCGAGGAATTACCGATGAACCAGACAGTACTCGACCCAGCCCACCAAACTGTTTGTAAGCAATCCAGCGAATGTTCATCGGTAACCTCGCTTGAGGTGTCTGCCGATTCTAAAGTCTGTAACTCAGCTACTCAAAATAAAAAGACGTGTTCCGGTTCTTATTACACTCTTTCGTTTCTAATGCCGTTTACTGCCGTCACAGCAGTTTATGCAATTGATTGCAATAACTGCATGGGTGTTGCGGTACTGGCTGGCGCCCTTGCCGGTGGTTGCGGTTACACACTCTACAAATTGACCAAAGTGATTAGACATTCACGTTTTTCTGGGCATTCGCACAGCAGTTAAACAAAGCGGTCTCCATGAGACAGCAGATAGGCCAGTTGAGATCGCAGGGGTGCATCTCGCTGGTCTATTTGTTTTGCGTTTTAAAGACCCGATTTAGAATTTGAAAAACTTGTCGCTAGCTCGATTGCTTGCCTTGCTCGCCTGCGAATAAAACCATGTCTACTATTGAATTGATAAGCCTTTCGCGCGACATGGGCATGGCGTGCTTTCCGTGCATTACTTCTTGCAGAATTACAAAATTGATGAGCGCGCCATGAATGATTCTTGCGGTGGCTTCGGGATCCGAAAAACGCACTTGCTCGTTGGCGCGAAGATAGTCGGCCAGTTTTTGAATGCCGGGCTTTACCATGTGGGAAACATACAATTCCGACAATTCAGGGAAACGCCCGGACTCGCCTATGATCAGGCGCAGCAATGAAACATATTCCCAGTCATCCATGCGAGAAAGAGTGATATGGGCAATCTTTCTGACGAAACTTGGCGGATCGAGCGCCAGCAATTCAGCTGTCAGTCCGGCTGATACGAAATGATCGAGCAAACGATCGATGAGCGCGCTGAATAAGCTGTGTTTATCTTTGAAGTGGCTGTAGACAGTTTGTTTGGCAACGCCCGCTTCTGCCGCAATGGCATCCATGCTTGCAGAATAACCTTGAGCAAGAAAAACCCTGAGCGCTCCTTCCAGGATCTTCTCGCGCTTCTCTGTTAGGCGCGTTACATTCTCTTTGCCTTCGTCTTGGGCCGTGCGGTGATTGGAATTGGAGGTCGGTCTGCTGTTCAAAATAGAACTCATCAAAGAATAATCATACTTACCAGTCTAGCACTAGAAAATCCCGTTGTGAAGAGGATCTTCGGTAAATATCGCTTATAAATCAAACCGACCGGCCTATCATTTCATGCTAGCGTTTCATACTTAAGGATATGCGTTTTCTATCCTTGTCCACTTGCATCACGACCACGTTGACCTGCTGATTTACTTTGACGAAAGTGGACGGATCTTTGATGAATTTGTCTGCCATTTCGCTGACATGCACTAGACCGTCCTGGTGAACACCCACGTCGACGAATGCACCGAATGCAGTGACGTTTGTAATTACACCAGGCAGTCGCATTCCTTCCTTGAGATCGTTGATGCTGTGCACGCCTTCGGCGAACTTCACAGGTTCCAGCTGCGATCTGGGGTCGCGACCGGGCTTCTCCAGCTCTTTGATGATGTCCTGCAATGTTGGCAAACCGACCTCTTTGTCGACATATTTTTTGACGTCAATTCTGGCGGAGTTTGTTTCATTGTTGATCAAATCATCAACCTTAAATCCTGCATCTTGCGCCATTCGCTTCACCAGCTCGTAACGCTCGGGATGAACAGCACTGGAATCCAGCGGGTTTTTGGCGCCGCGAATGCGCAGGAATCCCGCACATTGCTCGTAAGCCTTTGGTCCAAGGCGGGCCACTTTTTTGAGCTGCTCACGTCCTGAGAAAGCACCATTTTCCTGGCGATATTTGACTATGTTGGCGGCAATCTGTGGACCCAGTCCTGATACATAAGAAAGCAGTTGTTTGCTGGCCGTGTTCAATTCCACCCCGACAGCATTCACGCAGCTGACCACCGTATCGTCCAGACTGCGCTGCAGAGCGCTTTGATCTACATCGTGCTGATATTGTCCAACGCCGATTGATTTTGGATCGATTTTGACCAGTTCGGCCAGTGGATCCATCAATCTCCGCCCAATTGACACCGCACCACGAACCGTAATGTCATAATCCCCGAATTCTTCACGTGCTATTTCGGATGCAGAGTAAATGGATGCGCCGCTTTCATTGACGATTACAACGGGAATATTTGACAATCCTGCGGCCTTATAATCGATGGCTCTCAAGAATGTTTCAGTCTCGCGGCTGGCAGTTCCATTTCCCACTGCAATCGCTTCGATGTTGTGTTTCTTTAAAAGTTCTACGACTTTCTGCTCTGCTTTGGAGGCAGCCTGTTCATTGCCACTGCCTTGAGAGAAAAGCGGGTAAATCACATCATGATGCAAAAGCGTGCCTTGTAGATCGAGGCATACGATCTTACAACCGGTGCGAAAACCGGGGTCGACTGCCAGCACTGCTTTTTGTCCGAGCGGCGGTGCCATTAGCAATTCACGAACATTGCGAACAAAAACTTCAATGGCGCCTTCATCGGCGCGCGCCTTAAGCTCGGCACGCAGCTCGGTTTCCATCGCCGGCGCCAGAAGCCGCTTGTAAGAATCTTGCGCGGCGATTTGTACCTGCTCCCATGAGGTGTTGCGCCCTTTGACGAAGCGGCGCGCTACCATTTGTTGAGCTTCTTGCTCAGGAGGATTGATTTTGAGCTTGAGAAAACCCTCGCTCTCGCCACGCAGCATAGCCAGAATTCGATGTGATGGAATAGACGATACATTTTCGGTCCAGTCAAAGTAGTCCTTGAACTTGGCGCCTTCAGTTTCTTTTCCTTTCACCATGATTGATGCAAAAGAGCTTCTGGAAAACCAAAACTTTCGCATCTCTTTGCGCGCGTGTTCGTCTTCCGAGATCCATTCGGCGATGATATCGCGCGCACCGGCCAGAGCATCGTCGGCAGTGTCCACACCTTTTTCTGCGTTGATAAAACCAGTGGCTTCTGTGGTTGCGTCCTTCGGACTACCTGCGAAGATCTCCTTGGCCAGGGGTTCCAGTCCTTTTTCCCTGGCTGCCGAAGCGCGCGTTTTGCGTTTTGGCCTGTATGGCAAATAAATGTCTTCCAGTTCCGTCAGCGTAGTCGCTTTTTCAATTTTTGCCGTCAATTCATCGGTGAGAAGATTTCGTTCTGTCATCGAATCGAGGATAGACTTGCGGCGCTTGTCCAATTCCTCAAGCTGCGCATTACGGTCGCGAATTTGTGCGATTGCCACTTCGTCCAGCGTCCCTGTGACTTCCTTGCGGTATCGAGCAATGAAGGGGATCGTCGCTCCTTCTGCCAAAAGTGCCAGTGTCGCTCGAACACGAGAATTATCCAGTTTTAGCTCTGTCGCGATCTTTTCTACGTAATCAGTCACTTTGTTGCCCTTGTTAAACTATTCCATTGTAATCAGCTGCGCTCAAACCTCTGGTCTGATCATTGAAAACCTCTCTTCGACCGTACAGTATTCGATGCCGGCAAGGCGCCCAACTGGCTGCAGTACATCGAGGTCTACGCGCCCATTTTTGTAAACCGATTCATCTAAATGTGCGCACAGAATGTTGCCTAAAACCAGATTTCCGGCTCCCGGATGGTCGCCGAATGAAATCACTTGATTTAACTTGCACTCGAAATTGATAAGCGATTCCGCCACTCTTGGAGGCTTGATGTATTTAGACGGCGCCGGCGTCAATCCTGTCATTTCAAATTCGCTGACAGCGGCAGGATAACTGCTGCTGCTCTGGTTCATTTTTTCGGCAATTTCGCGACTGACGATATTGACGACAAATTCTCCGGTTTCTTGAATATTCTTCAGCGTATCTTTTGGTTTGGCTTTCTGGGTTCCCTCGATCAATTCATTCTTGAGCGCCGGAGCAAAACAAAGAACCGGCGGGTTCGAGCTGGCCACCGTAAAAAATGAAAACGGCGCCAAATTGGCATTGCCATTTCTGTCGATGGATGAAACCCAGGCTATAGGGCGAGGCAGCACACTGCCGATCAGTATTTTATAAACGGTTTCAGGCGCGGTGCTGTCGAAATTGACTATCATCAGTTTCCCTTAAATGCATTTGTTTCCCTGGCTGAATTTATGCTTCCGGTTTGCAGATATCTCCTACGGTGGCATTTACTGCTTTGATATAATCGTCTGGTGCCATGATGATTTGTGTGCCTCGCACACCGGCAGAAACAGAGACCTGAGCGAAGAGAGTCATTGTTTCGTCTGCATACACCGGATACGGTTTTTTGCATGCCAGTGCTGTGACACCGCCACGTATGTATCCGGTCAAGGCCTCGACTTCCTTTAATGGAACAACTTTGGTATCAGAATTGCCGCTCAGTTTGGCCAGTGCTTTCAGATCCAGGCTCATACTGCCGGGAACTACGCCCAGGCAAACCCCGGTTTTATCGCCGCGCACTACCAGCGTTTTGAAGACCTGATCGATAGGAAACCCAATCTTATATGCGACGGTTTGTGCAGTCAGATCATCAGGATCGACCTCGT
>CAZHEZ010000227.1:0-12227 GCA_964531315.1 uncultured Candidatus Obscuribacterales bacterium
ATTGCCACACTGACTCACTCGGAAGATGGGCAAATTCAGTCCTTGACCAAGACCGGAGAAGTTTTCGGCAGCCCGCTCTATATGAGCCCGGAGCAGTGCAAGGGCGCGACCATTGATCGCCGCTCGGATATTTATTCGCTGGGCTGCGTGATTTTTGAATGTTTGACCGGATCGCCGCCATTCTTTGGTGACACGGCAATGTCGACAATGATGAAGAAATTGTCAGAGCAACCAGTCAGCTTGAAAGAGGGTTCGCTGGGCCGAGAATTTCCGGCTGCTCTGGAAGACATTGTCCGCAAGTGTCTGTCCATCAAACCGGAAGACCGCTATCAAGATCTTTCCAGGTTGACAAAGGACCTGATCGCGCTGCAGAGTCAAGGCGCCAATGCCAACCCTGTTGTGACGCCAAGAAATACCGCTTCCAGACGTGAAGGGACAAATGCCAAACAGGCACTATTGGTAGTGGCAGTGATGATTGTTTCCAGTCTTGCCACTGCCGCTTTCGACCGTGCTGTTGTATTTAAGGAAAAGGCATCGGCTCAAAATTCTTCGATAGAGGGAAAAGAAGTCGGACCAACCGCAGAAATGAGTGCGAATTATACGGAAGTCGAGAGATTTTTGGGGAGCAATGATGAGGCAAAGCGGAAAAGGAGCCTTCCATGG
Organism: uncultured Candidatus Obscuribacterales bacterium; assembly: GCA_964531315.1. Classification (GTDB taxonomy): domain Bacteria; phylum Cyanobacteriota; class Vampirovibrionia; order Obscuribacterales; family Obscuribacteraceae; genus QKMZ01. The sequence goes on from CAZHEZ010000227.1 coordinate 664, forward strand.
TTTGGAACCAAATTGAATTCAGCTGGCGGCCAAACGCAAATTCTTCACTTTCCTGTTTTATTCGGTGACATTGGCGTAGACGGTCGACCCGCAAAGCCGGCATTTCATGACATTGAATGCAGATCGGGCGCACCTTTAAACTTGCGCTTACGCCACATGGTTGCAGGAGAACCGGCAGCATTGGCGAAGCTGATTGGATTGAACATCAAACAATTAAGCTATAGTGGTAGTTTTGCTGCAAATAATAGTGCCATTGCAATTATTGAAAAGTTTCCCTCCATAAATTCATTGAGTTTTCAGAGCACCTCCATTACGTCATTGGGCGTGCTCAATACACTGCCCTTATTAGAAGTCCTCGACATTTCAAAAACAAAAGTTCCATCGTCTGAATTTGTCAAACTGAAACACCTGGGAAATTTGAAAGTAGTAGTTATTGGACCAATTGAAGATCCCGAGACTATTTTCAATGCTCTGGCCAGTGACAAAAAGCTTGAATTTTTGTCCTACAGCGGAGGCGGTAAAGGACTGAGCCATCGCCAGGTTGCGGCATTAGCAAGGCTTACTCCTCTTAAGGATCTGCGGCTGGATAATTGTCCTCATTTTGACGATGCTGATTTGGCAAAAATGAGCGCTTTGAAGAATCTTGAGACCCTGGTTATTGAAGATTGCGGACTTACAGGTAAGTCAGTCGGCATATTGCCAGGACTCAAACGTCTCGAGCGGGTGCGCTTTCTGGTTGAAGGTTGGTCGAAAGCAGAGATAGATGCCTTTTGGAAACTTGAAATCAAAAAAGAGTTGGATGCTCGTCCAAAGGGACAGAGGGTGCCAGCGAGCACTCTCGATGAAGCGGTTGCACCGCTTTTGCGTTAAATCTCTTTTCCTGGCTGGCAGTTGATTTGGTAGACTGACGGCATGCCGGAAAGAGAAGAAGAAACAACCTTAATCAATCAGTCCAGTGTCAGGGAGCCGGAATTGTCCCCGGGCTCGATGATCGGCGACAAATATCGCATTGTTTCTTTGATTGGACGCGGTGGCATGGGCGCCGTGTACAAGGTGCATCAAGTCTTTCTCGGCAAGGAATTTGCCTTGAAAGTTCTTGATCTGCATAAGCGCTCGGACGTGTCAGTGCGCAGGTTTCAGCAAGAGGCAAGCACCGCTTCTCAGCTTCAGCATGCCAACCTGGTCGAAGTTCATGATTTCGGCATGTTTGGCGATGATCAACCGTACTTAGTGATGGATTTGGTCGACGGTCAATCGCTTTCTCAAATATTGAAGAAAACAGGCGCGCTTTCGATTGATTACACTATCGCGCTTAGCATTCAATTATGTTTTGGCTTGATGTACGCACACGATAAGGGCGTAGTGCACAGGGATATTAAACCGGCAAACATCATGCTTTTGCATCCTGATGAGGAAGTTGCGGAAGGTAATGTGAAAATTGTCGACTTCGGAATTGCCAAACTGACTCAATCGGAAGATGGGGAAATTCAGTCCTTGACGAAGACGGGAGAAGTATTCGGCAGCCCGCTCTATATGAGCCCCGAGCAGTGCAAGGGGACGGGTATCGATAAACGGTCGGATATTTATTCTTTGGGCTGCGTGATTTTCGAGTGTCTGACAGGATCGCCGCCTTTCTTTGGTGACACGGCAATGTCGACAATGATGAAGAAGTTGTCGGAGCAACCCGTCAGCCTGAAGGAAGGCTCGCTGGGGAGGGAATTTCCGGTTGCTCTGGAAGACATTGTCCGCAAATGTCTGGCCATCAAACTGGAAGACCGCTATCAAGACCTTTCCAGGTTGATTGGGGATTTGATCGCCCTGCAGCGGAGAGATACCATTTCTATTGCACCCGTCGAGCCGAAGAGTAGCACTGCTCCTCGTGAAACAGCCACTGGGCGGCAGGCACTATTGGTGGTGGCGGTAATGGTCATCTCCAGTCTTGCTACAGCCGCTTTCGATCGTATCTTTGTTTTCAACCCGCAGCCAGCGACCGTCAAGTCCGGGGAGCAGACTGAGGAGGTTGCCCCCACGCCCGAAATGAGTGCGGAATTTCACGACGTGAAACAGTACCTGGGCACCGCGGATGTCACTCAGCTGAAAAAAACCTTTCCATGGTTTGAGACCAAATTGAATTCTGCCGGCGAAAAGATGCGGCTTATTCATTTCCCTGTGCTTTTCGGCGGCATAGAGATTGACGGTCGTCCCGACAGGCCCGCTGTCGGTGAGATTGAATGCAGACCGGAAGCACGCATAAAACTGCGTTTGGCTCGATTGGATTCGGGAGAGCCTACTGCACTGAAGAACCTGATCGGACTGAACATCATACAACTGAGCTATGACGGCTCATTTGCGGCGGACGATGATACGATCTCAATTATTGATAAGTTTCCGTCTTTAGAAACCTTGTATATTGGCGGTACCGGTGTCACTTCGACCAAGGTGATCAATAAGCTGCCTTTACTAGAAATTATTGACTGTGAAAACACAAAAATTCCAACTTCCGAATTGCTCAAGCTTAAGCGGTTGGGAGACTTAAAAGCTGTTTGGTTTGGACCGGTAAAAGATCCTGAGCGCGTTTTCAAAGCTCTGGCGAAGACCAATGCGGTCTCTTTCTTGTCCTACGATGGCGGCGGCAAAGGATTCAGTCGTCGTGTCGCTGCCGAGTTGAGCAAATTGACTAATATTCACACTCTTCGACTGGAGAGTTGTCCTTCGTTGGATGATGCGGATTTTGCTCAGCTAAGCACATTGAAAAATCTGCAAATATTGAAGGTCGAAAATTGCGGACTGACTGGAAAGTCGATGGTACCGTTGAAAGGATTCAAACATTTGTCACAAGTGTCCCTTACCGTCGAAGGTTGGGAACAAGCAGATGTTGATGATTTTTTGAATCTTAAGATCAGGAAAAGCATAATTCCCGGTAAAAAGGGATTGAAGGATGAAGGGCGATCCCGTGATGAAAATCTTGCTCCTCTGATGCGGTGAATCCCTTCTATTTGGAAATTTTTCTAGTATTGTGAAGGGTGCCTTTTAGAGTGGCAGCGATTTGATTTGATAGACTGACGGAATGCCAGACAATAATGAAGAATCAACCTTAATCAATCAGCCCGGTGACACAGGTCCGGAATTGTGCCCTGACTCGATGGTGGGCGAAAAGTACCGGATTGTTTCCTTGATTGGACGCGGTGGCATGGGCGCCGTGTACAAGGTGCATCAGGTGTTTCTCGGCAAAGAATTTGCTTTGAAGGTTCTTGATCTGCACAAGCGCTCCGACCTGTCTGTGCGCAGGTTTCAGCAAGAGGCCCGCACCGCTTCTCAGCTTCAGCATGCCAACCTGGTCGAAGTTCATGATTTCGGCATGCTTGGGGAAAACCAGCCGTACCTGGTCATGGACCTGGTCGAGGGTGAATCACTGTCTCAGACCTTGAAGAAATCCGGCGCGCTTTCGATTGATGCCACAATCGCACTCTGTATTCAAATTTGTTTCGGCTTGATGTATGCACATGAAAAAGGAGTTGTGCATCGCGATATTAAGCCCGCAAACATCATGCTTTTGCATCCGGACCGAAACGTGACGGAAGGAACAGTCAAAGTCGTTGACTTTGGCATCGCCAAGCTGACCCAATCGGATGACGGGGAGATTCAGGCTCTGACGAAAACGGGCGAGATATTCGGAAGTCCGCTCTACATGAGCCCGGAGCAATGCAAAGGAACAGCAGTCGATCGGCGCTCGGACATTTATTCTCTTGGTTGTGTGATGTTTGAGTGTCTGACGGGATCGCCGCCTTTCTTTGGTGATACCGCAATGTCGACGATGCTGAAGCGTCTGTCCGAAGAGCCTGTCAGTTTGAAAGAAGGCTCGCTGGGCCGCGAGTTTCCCCCCATGCTGGAAAATATTGTGCGACGAATGCTGGCTGTAGAGCCCAACGATCGCTATCAAGATTTTGGTGCTGTGGTTAAGGATTTGATTACCTTACAGCGAGCTGATGATCGCACTTCAGTTAGCCCGGTGGTAAAAGACAAGCCGCAAAAGCAAGGCCGTTTGATCTCAAAACAGACCATTGTGCTTGTCGTTGCCGCCATCGTTTCAAGCGTTGCCACCGCTGCCTACGACAGACTAGTAGTTTTTCCTGAAAAGAAAGAACCTGAAGTTGAGGCAAAATCCGGTGAGAAATCGAATTCGCAAAAGAGTGCCGGCGAGTCTAGCAAGGAGACTTCGACAGCATTTCCAACCCAAGTGGTCCGAGCATTGGAAGAAAAATATGGAACTGGTTTGGATAAGTATCCATTCTTGAAGACAGCGGTAAATCCTCAAGGAAAGAAGCTCACTTTTATTTCTTTCCCTTCGAATATCGGAAGGATAGCAGTGGGAGCCGTACCTAAGTCTGATGCTGTGGGCGATGTTTTAGTACTACCGGGTGAAAAAATCAATCTCCAACTGAATGCAATGCCCAGCGAGGACAAGAACACGCTGAAAAATCTCGTCGGTTTGAATATCACTCAAATCGGCTTTCCATCCGATCACATTGTCAATGATGATGTCGTAGCTTGTTTGGCAAAGTTAGAAGGACTAGAGGCAGTTGGCCTAGACGGCACCAGCATCAAGTCGCTTAAACCCTTCTATGACATGAAAAAACTGAAAACATTACAGGTTTCCGGCACATTAGTCCCGACAGAAGAATTCCGCAAAATCAGACGGCTCAATCGCCTGAAAGAGCTGAGCTTCGGACCAGTAGGAGATCCTCTGGCTGTATTTGAAGCATTAGCGAAGTCGAACCAAATTGTTAATCTGTCATACATCGGTGCCAGGTTCGACAGAACTGAAGGAAAGGGTCTGACAAAAAGCGAAGTTGCCGCAATTGGCAATCTGAGCAAACTTCGTCGCCTGAGCATTAGGATGTGCCCGGACTTTGATGATTCTAGTCTGGAACAACTGTTATGTCTTCGCGATTTGCGTATGCTCGAAGTCAGAGACTGTGGATTGACCGACAAATCGATATCTACACTGAAGAAATTCAAGAATCTAAAGCTCTTGACTCTTACTACAGAGGGCTGGACTGATGCTGACAGATCCGTCTTGCAGAGAATGTACGGCAATAATTTCTTCAACTCAAAGACTAAAAAAGAAGGAGCAAAAGAGCGGGAAGAGTTCAGCAAGAGCATAAATAGTGTTCTTGGTAACTGAATGCTTTCATGATTGAGTAGCTGCAGGTTTTGGTGCTTCGTTTTCTAGAAAGGACCCCCTGACAATAGCGCTTTTCCTGCGCCTCCTCTTGTCAGGTCTTCTCTGATAGTCCAATTCTGTCGAAAATCGCTCCCGATATGGTCTAATTTGGGACGGGAAGCGGGCCTAATGCGCTCGGGGGCAGTCCCGCGTCGGAAAGGGCAGCTCGGAAACAGGCATGAAGCTAAAAGATCGCAATTACAAGTGGTGTCACCGTTGCAGCGGCTGCATTGACGATGCGGCCATTTACTGCCGCTTTTGCAGAAACGATCTCTTGCTGGGCGAACAGCGCAAAGATCCATTTTTCGGTCCTGAATCCAAATTCGATGCGGCGCGGCGTTGGTTGCCGAATCTGAATGCGCTGATTGAAATGCTGCCGGACAATAATTTTAAAAAGCAACTGCAAGACGGGCTGCACATGCGCGGACGCATGCCGACGATGGCAATGTACGAGCGCGACGAAGAGTCGGAGCGCCAGTTCAATGAATCAAATGTCGGGCTGGAGCGACCGCCTCTGGAGCAAGAGAAATCGATAATCCGCGAGATCTTTCTGCAGCTGAAAGATGCCGGCATTGACATTGAGCCCATGCTGAACACACCTAAATTGCGGGTTCTCAAACTTACCGGTGAAGAGCTCGATAAAGCCTACAAAACACGCGTCATGCGGCAGACGGACGGCAAAGAGTGCAAGTTTTGCCGTGAGAAAAATGATGCGCAGGCGCAAACTTGTGAGTTTTGCAAATCCAATTTCGTAGACCCGCCCAAACGCGAAGCGCGGCGATTTAGAAAGAATTCGATCGGGTTTTTCCCTCTGGATAAAGGTCTGCTCAAAGAGGTCCTTCTTTATATCGCCGTCAATCGTGCCCTTACCGGCGGTGCGTGGCGAACTGAAATGGCAGATGTTCTGTCGAGGCATGATATTTGCAATGATGATGTTGAAGCCGGGCTTAAAAAGCGGAAATTCCTTATGGAAGAGGAAATGGATATTGAACTGCCGATGTCTGAGTGGCAGCGCAGTCTGATGTTCGAAGGACTTGATGACGGCATGGACGGTTACCATGCGATTCATAACCTCATTGAAATGGGGCAGACCTGCCTGCAGGAAGAATTCCACGAAGAAGCCGAGCTGGTACTGAATTTTGCCATGGCGGTGGCTGATACTCATCCGTTGGGAAACGTTCAAGGTCTGGATGCGATGCGCGAGCCTTTGAAGACATCAGGCTGGATGGCACTTTCTCAGTTGTACGAAACGACAGGTCGTTATGCCGAGGCTGAAGAAGCGCATGCAAAAATGTTCCAAATTGGACCTTCGCTGGCCATTCCCGGACTGGATGAAATCATGAAAGCGACTATGGAGTTGCTCAGTCCGCAGCGCTCCATCCGGCAAGCTGATCTCTGCTTCAAGCAAAACAAGTTTGACGAGTCAATTGAGCTTTACAAAAAAGCTTTGTCCTCACTGGACAAGCAGGAAAACAAACCATTCGTCGGCTTCTCTAAGATGGCAGGACTGGTGCAGGGCGAGTCGCCAACGTCGATGACCACGCCGACGCGCGAAGACTTCGATATGCCGCCAAAACTCGAAGGCGATGAACAGCAAAAGCTTAGCGAGGTCAGCGATCTGGTTTTGGTTTCAACCGCCCATCGCGTCGGTGTGATGAAAAAGCTCGCCGAAGTCTATATGGCGAAAGAAGATTTTGCCACCGCAGTATATGTTCTCGACGAAGCCATGGATCTCGCTGAGCAGCTCAACGAGCCCTATCAGGCCCTGGTTGCCGATGTGTGTGAAACCTATGGACGCTTGAATCTCTCGCAAGAAAAATACGCCGATGCAGAAGCGCAATTGCGCCGAGCCGTGGAATATTACGCAACCGTCAAAGATCCGATGGACCCTGAAGAATTCGAAAACGTAGTCAATAAAACGTCCAATGCTCTTGCCGATTGCTTGGAAAAGCAAGGCAAGAAAGATGAAGCGGCCACCTTCAGAAAATCGTAGCCGGCGCGTTGCACGCGCCTGATTTATCTCATCAAGCATTATTCGATGGGAATTAACCATGAAGAGGAATGTGCATCTAAGTATTTGTCATATTCAACGCCAATCTTCTGCGTGCAATTGGGGTTTTCTTCGTCATTTGCCCAGTTGATTGGATTGTTAACGATATACTCGCGAATCCTGAATAGCTCAGTCTCGTTGCGAATTACGTGCTCGTAAAAATCAGGTTGCCAGATTCTGCGTTCGTAGCCAAAAGTTTTCTTGATCTTCGAAGTGCATGCTGACTTGAACCCTGGAATGATTTGAGTAAGCGACTTTTTTGTAGAATTATCGCTTCCTAGCCAAATGATTCCGTGAAAGTGATTTGGCATTAGAGTCCAAGCATCTAGCTTGATGAATGCATAGGTTTGCGGCAAAGTCTCCCAGCACTGCGAGACGATTTCGCCAACCGAACTTTTCTGCAGGCGAAAGTCGACAATTTCTCCAAGCAAGCATTGACGCTGGGCTACGCAGACTGTAATGAAGTACGCACCCGGTTGTGAGTAATCGAATCCAGGTATTCTCAATTTTTTTTTCGATATCGTTGCGCGCTTTTGCATCTTTTTAACCTCTAGGCGGAAACAAAGTCGTAATAGATTTAAGTACGCTATCGGAGACAAAAAAGTTCAATTCGGATAACGTGGGATTGCGCGTGCAGTGCGCAGGCGATGAAAAAGAGCGCAGGCAACGGCCGGCTACAAAAACAGGCGCGTGCAACGCGCCGGCTACAAAATGGGCGCGTGCAACGCGCCGGCTACAAAATGGGCGCGTGCAACGCGCCGGCTACGAATTAAAGATGAGCGGAATCAATCTCGCTCATTAGTTTGTCGGTGACTTTGAGGCGGGCAACTGCCTGGTCAAGCTTCGCCTTGATATTTGGATCGGATTGCAGCGCCAGAGCGGCTCTATATTCGAAGAGGGCGCCGATCAAATCGCCGTCCTTCAAAGCTTCGTCCCCAAGTTTTACTCTGTCTGAGAATTTGCCGGCATCCAAATTCATCATTTTGAGAAGAGCTTCAATATTCTCCTCATTGACCTTTCTTTCAGCGGGCGGTGCAACGAAGCCGGCTATGTGAAACTCTTTCAGTGCGCCCTTCTTATCGCCGCTGTTGTTCAGCCTGAGTGCGTTATTATTGTGCACTATTGCCAGGTTGGCTCGCCCAAACCGGTAATGCGGGTCTAGTGTAAGTGCTTCCAATAGTATCGGAATTGCTTTGTCGAAATGTCCCTTTTGAATTTCGTGGCAGGCTTCATTGTTTAGATTGATCGCCTTCTGGGGAGTCGCGTGCTCGACTGCTGGTGGGTCTCCACTGTCACTGACTGCATTTACTTGCAGGCACAGCCCCAACGACAGTAAAAGAGAAAACGCGATTGGCAATGATTTCAGCATTTACGACTCCGCAGGTAGCTTGAACCAGAACGTGCTTCCTTTTCCTTCCTCTGATGTGACTCCGATGGTGCCACCATGGGCTTCGACTATGGCTTTACTGATTGCCAGACCGAGTCCGGTGCCTTTTTTCACAGTGGCGTCTTCTTCCGAGACTTGCTTGAAACGCTCGAAGATTGCCTTTTGCTGACTTTCGGGAATACCGGGGCCTTCGTCCTTAATATCGATTTCGACAAAACCGTTTTCTCTTCGGGCCGTCAAATCAATTTTTCCCTCTTCGGGGGAGAACTTAATCGCATTGTGCAAAAGGTTAATCACGACCTGCACCAGTCTCTCTGAGTCGCCGCGTATTTGCAGGTCTTCGTGCGGTGCATTGATAGTCACTTTTTTCACTTCTCGATGCGAGTTTACTGCTTCCAGCGAAGGCTCGACAATTGCATTGAGGCTGGTGTCAGCGACCGAGATTCGTAAATGACCTGATTCCCATCGTTCGATATCCAAAAGATCGCGAATCATATTGACGAGGCGATCGACGCTCTTATTGAGCAATTTCAGTTTTTGAGTTCCCGATTCACTGAGTGCACCATAAACTCCGCGTCCGAGCAGATCCAAATAGCTCTGCACCGAAGTAAGAGGTGTTCTTAAATCGTGACTGACCATCTGCACGAATTGGGCTTTCATCAATTCCACTTCGTGCCTGTCGGTAATATCGAGAACCAGTCCGATCAGGCGTTTACCATCCAGTGTTTCAATCTCTCTAAATGACACTTCGACGGGCACTTCAGTGCCGTCGCTTTTGTTTACCACACACTCATGCGCTCTACCCAGCGCGTTTTCCATGACATAGGCAATATTGACTTTGCGGGCGCGCGAATCGGTGAAAATGGTATCGAGCGTTTTTCCCTCGATGGCAGAGAGTTTGTAGCCGAATACTTCCTCGAATGTGCGATTGGAGAGCACCACTTTTCCGTCCAGATCGACCATCATCAAACCTACAGGGAGGCTCTCGAGGATCTGTCTGAGTCGCGCCTCGGCTTCTTTGATGACCTGTTCTGCGGCTTTTCTTTCTGTGATGTCGTGGGCCACGCAAAAGAAAGAATCATCAGGGTCCGACCATTGGACCGACCACAGGATGTTGATGTCGGATCCGTCGGAGCGGGTGATGCGGCTTTCGAACTCGCTTGATTTTGCGCCTTCTCTGATTTCTTTGAGAGCATTGACTGTTGTCTCTGCGTCTGTTTTTAAAACGATTTCTAAACAATTTTTGCCGACCAGCTCTGCAGGCTCGTATCCGAGCATCGGTTTGGCAGCAGGACTTAATTTTATGAAATTGAAATCTCTATCCAGAGAGAAAATCACGTCCGCCGCGTTTTCAACGAAGGCGCGCTCTTTTCTTGCCGCCGCGTTTAAGGCATTGGCCATTTCTTTAAAGACCCTGTCCAGATGGGAAAGTTCATCGTTGCCGGAAAGCGGCGGATTGAGCGGCTGCCCGCGACCCAGGCGAACAGAATTGTCCATCAAAACTGCCAGACGGCTGGTGACTTCCTTGTTGAAATTAATAACTAATAGAAAGGAGACGACGATCGTGACACCGACACCTGAGTAGAGAAGAAGCTTCATCTTTTCTCTCAATTCGGATTGAGTCTGCGGACTGGTTTTCTCAATCGTGCGCTCGACTGCCAGGATCGCTTCCAACTCTCTGATCAGATCTCGCAAAATCATCTTCAACCCTGGCAGTTCCGAGGCCAGAGCCAGGTCGCCTCCATGCTTGAACATGCGCTTGACCTCTTTGAGCTTCTCCGCACTGCAATTAGCCTTGCGCTGCAGCTCCCGGAGGTGATTCATTTCTTCCTGATTGTCAGACAATAGCTTTTCGAGGGGCGGAACTTCGCGTTCGAATCCTTCCCTTAGTGAATAGGTCGCCTCCATCCGGTTGTCCGTTCCAATCAGACCCTCGGCTGTCACCCCGGCGATGTATCCAATTATCAGTCTATGTATCTGATTTACATGGTGGATAATCTCGCGCGCGCGGACTTCCTTTTCCCGCTCTTTTTCCGTCTCATCAAGGAGTTTTCCCAGCATGGAGACAAAAGTGAGCTGCACGCAAAGCGGCACCGCCACGAGAAAGAACACCTTTTGGGAGAGTTTTAGACCCGGTTGCATGGTCGGTCCGCCCGGATGCGACACTTTTACTATATATAGCTTAGCCTATCGGCGCACCCGTCCGGGCTCGGAAACGTTGCCAGGAGGAAGATTTCGGAATTGTCACGTGAGTGTCATTTTTGGACCGTAATCTTCGAGCCTAGCCCTCAGATTACGCCGCTGGACCACTTTCCGGCAACCAGCATTCCCTCACTCAACTCTTACTACCGATTTTCCTGAGCCAGTGATTAACGCAGAGATGCGTTGCAGTCGCGCGCTCTACATCCCAGGAGGAATCCACTATGTCTCGAGTGGAAAATTTCAACACGTTCACTAACGACCAGGTGAGCACCCAACACCTGTGCGGTGAAGTCTATAACCCTGAAAACACGCAGCAATTCAACGGCGGCCAGAACAAACAAGGCCAGAAGTGCGAATCGGACGACGATTACAACAAATTTTTCAATCACAATTTGAACCACAACATCTATGACTGCGGACAAGGCAGTTCCGAAGGTTCCGGAGATCAATCGAGCGATAATACCCAGCACCCACGTCGCGATGCTGCCGCTAACAAGAAATTCGAGCGCGGCTCCGATCACCTTGACCGCACTGAAGATGCACTCCACGATGCCTTGAAGTCCATCGACAGAGGCGACACCACGGGTGCCCAAAACGACCTCGGACGCGGTGAACACAATCTTCACAAAGGTGTCGACAATTACAAAGACGGACTGAAAATTCATCCGAACCAAGACGGTGACGAATCAGGCGTCAAAGAT
>CAZHEZ010000228.1:0-12178 GCA_964531315.1 uncultured Candidatus Obscuribacterales bacterium
GGCGTGTACGAGGGGCTGACACTGCTGCGGATCAGCGATGTTCTTGAGAGCGACGTCTGCAAGGCGGAGCTCGAAAAGATCATCAAGCTGATCAACACCGAGGAGGTGGAGCAACCCGCCTCGCAAGGACCACCCGAAGCGGCGAGAGTCGCGTAAGGATGGTGCGCTTTCCAGATGAGCGAAACCAGCCAGGCAGCCTGCGAGCTGCCTGGCTGGGTACGCTCTGGAACAAAGTCGTGCGCTTGTGGCAAAAGTGAAGCGAACGAATACCCACTAGCAGTTACTCGCTGACTGAAATCACAGGCGCCAACGCAATTCCGCTCGCAAGAGAGGCCGCGATGACGTCTCATTACTTCACCCCACGTCGGCGCTTCCCTGAAAAGAACCGCTGACGGCGCGCGTCTCCACCCGGGGGATTCGTGCAGTAAATCTCCGGGCTGGAGGGTCATAACTATGAAACGTTTCATCGCCGTGCATATGCACGACTACCAGCCGCCTCGCGAATCGCCCTACACGGGAAAGATCGAGCGGCAACCGTCGGCAGCACCGTTTCCCAACTGGAACGCGCGCATCGACCGAGAGTGCTACGCCCCCAACGGGCGAGCCCGTATCGTTGATGGCGCCGGCAGCGTGGTCGGCATCGTCAACAACTACGAGTACGCCTCCTTCAACGTCGGGCCGACTCTGCTCACCTGGATGGCCGACTTCGCGCCGGAAACGCTCAATGCCATCATCCAGGGTGACCAGCTCAGTGCTGCGCGTCTGGGTGGACATGGCAATGCGATCGCGCAGGTCTACAACCACGTGATCATGCCGCTTGCCCATGACCGCGACAAGAAGACGCAGGTGGTCTGGGGCTTGAAGGTGTTCGAGTACTTCTTCGGTCGCAAGCCGGAAGGCATGCATCTGGCCGAGACCGCAGTCGACGTGGAGACGCTGGAGGCGCTGGCCGCCGAAGGCATCAAGTTCACGGTGCTCGCTCCCCGTCAGGCCAAACGCTGGCGCAAGAAAGGTGAGAGCAACTGGCAGCAGGATGGCGGCGTTGACCCGTCGCAAGCCTACCAGGTCAATCTGCCCTCCGGTCGCACGATTGCTGTCTTCTTCTACGACGGACCCGTCTCTCAGGCGGTCGCTTTCGAGAAGTTGCTGGAGTCGGGCGAGAAGTTCCGCGGTCGCTTGATGAGCGGTTTCAACGACAGCCGCGAGCACCCACAGCTGATGCACATCGCCGTCGACGGTGAGACCTTCGGTCATCACCACAAGATGGGCGAGATGTGCATGGCCTGGGTGTTCGACCAGCTGAAGGCGGACCCGAACATCGAGGTGACCAGCTACGGCAACTTCCTGGCGCTCAACCCTCCCCAGATGGAGGCGGAGGTGTGGGACAACAGCTCCTGGAGCTGCTCTCACGGCGTCGAGCGCTGGCGCAGCAACTGCGGCTGCAATTCGGGCGCCAACGGCAAGTGGCATCAGCAGTGGCGCAAACCCCTGCGCGACGGCTTGAACCACTTGCGCGCACAGCTCGATTCGCTGTTCGACAGAGAGGGGCGCAAGCTCCTCAATGACCCCTGGGCAGCGCGCAACGACTACATCGATGTGCTTGTCGATGGGTCGGCTGCCAACGACTGGTTCCGCCGCCACGCCAAAGCAGAAGTGCTGAAGCAGGTGGATGCGCAGCATGGGGACTGGCGCCAGAGCGAGACTTTCCGCAAGGTCATCGACCTGATGGAGATGAGCCGCTTTGGAATGCTGATGTTCACCAGCTGCGCCTGGTTCTTCGACGACATCGCCGGACTGGAACCGGTCCAGAATCTGCGCTACGCGGCTCGAGCAATCGAGCTGGCGTCGCAGTTCGAAGTGGACGATCTGGAAGCCCGCTTCGTTGCCGAACTGAAGGCTGCACCCTGCAACCTGCCCACGTTCGGTGATGGAGAAGGCGTCTGGAAACAGCTCGTCAAGCCGCAAGCGGTGGCAGGCGAGTTGCAGTTGATGTTCCACAGCCCTCTCAACCGGGGCAAGGACGTGGAACGCCTGGATGCTCTCATCCGGGAGGCGAGCTCGCTGGGCGTCGGCTTCGACGAATGGCAAGCTCAAAACAGGCTCCTGGACGCGTACGCCAACGCGGTCGAGACGGGCAAGATGACCGATGGGCTCAAGGCGGCTTTCGAAAAGCTGGCCGAGACGCTCAAGGTCAAAAAGTCCGTGCTCGGCTGGCGTGACGGTGGTTGCGTTCAGGCGCGGGTTGATGTCGTGTTCAAACTGCCACGCGTGATGCGGCGCCGTCCCGGCCGTCGCAACTGCTGGCATCGCGAAACCGGCAAGGCTTGCAAGTAGGGTTGAGCGGCACCGCGAAAGGCGGGCGCTCGTAGGGGGCGGTGTCACCTGTGGTGGCATCGCCGGTCTCTGTATATCACAACCAAAACACTGAAGTAAGGAGAAATCACCTATGAAACGCTCATGTGTCCTCAGACTCGTCCGTGGCATCAACCAGTACATTCCCGTCGAAGACGCCGTCGAGCTCGTCGCCGGGGAGAAGCTGTTCCACGGAGAATTCACGACGGATACCGTCAAGGACGGCCCGTCGGGAAGCCACCAGCGCACGGTCTGCGACCCCACCGGGCCGCTCACGACCAATGTGCTGACCGAGTGCGTCCTGCGCGAAGTGGCGCCCGGCGACACGCAGTTCGTCCCCACCTCGGAGGTCCCCGCGTCCTCTCTGGTGGCTGGTGAACGGCTGGTCATCGGCGTGTTCAATTCGCACAAGGAAAACCTGGGACCCTCCGGGTCTCATCGGCGGACGATCTGCCTGCCCACCGGAATCTTCAGCCGCGAGCTGACGGTTCTGGCTAAGGCGGCGTAAGGCAGCCGACGGCGCAAGCCGAGGAGTCCTGTCCGCGGGGCTCTGCTTAGTTTGTCTCACCACGGGCGGTGACAGAGCGACAACAGGTCAGGTGCGGAACACCTGCCTGCTGGCTCCGGACCCGTGGTCATCAACAAATGGTGAGAGCATCCAGGCGCTTGGACGGCTCTCTGTAGCGAAACGGCACCCCAACCAAACCAAAGGGTGCCTCAACCTGTGGAGAAAGATACTATGAACACTCAATCCAACACCCTCGCCTTCGCCAAGAACGCCGTCATCAAGGGAACCGTCACCGGCATGGCCGAGTTCGGCTTCCACATCTCCGTCACGGAAGTGGATGGCGCCCCGTTCACCGGCAAGGTGCGGGCACTGCTCGTCAACAACCAGGTCTCGGGCAAGGACGACACGGCTCGCCTGGCGCGCATCAAGGATGGCATCAAGATGGGTGACACCGTCGAGGGCCTCTGCACGCGCGCCGAGTTCGTGCCGGCCAAGAACCCCGGGCTCAAGGGCAAGGAAGTCGCGCAGTACGCGATTTCCGAGCGGGCTCTGATCGCCAAGCGCGGTCGCGAGAACCGTGAGGCCCGCGAGACGGTCGAGAACGCCATTCTGGCGCTCCCGATCGGCACCGATGTGACCGGCGTCGTCACCGAGAACCGTCCCGGTCTCGGTGCGTTCGTCGAGATCAGCGATGGCA
Source organism: uncultured Candidatus Obscuribacterales bacterium (assembly GCA_964531315.1). Lineage (GTDB taxonomy): Bacteria > Cyanobacteriota > Vampirovibrionia > Obscuribacterales > Obscuribacteraceae > QKMZ01. Next base: position 3,558 of record CAZHEZ010000228.1, read on the forward strand.
TCGCCGCCGGCCGCCGTGCCCTCGTGCACGTCAGCCAGGTGTGCGATTCGCGCATCCAGGATGAGCGCGACGCCGTGCTCGCCGAAATCGAAGTGGGCACCACGCTGACCGCCAAGCTCAGCAAGGTGGGCCGCAACGACAAGGGCTTCCTGGACATCGGGCTCAGCCTCCGCGAGGCCTCCCGCCAGCAGCGCGCCGAGCGCCAGCTGGAGGAAGCCGCGCAGAACGATCAGGAGCTGCTCGAGCGGTTCCCGGTCGGCTGTGAGATGACCGGCAAGGATGCGAAGCAGACCGAAGAGGGCATCATCGTCAAGGTCAGCTCGGACGGCGTCGAAGCCGTTCTGCTGGTCGACGGCGAGATGGCCGAGAAGGTCCTGCGCTCGCGTTCGACTCGCATCGCCATCACCGGCGTGCAGAACGGTCGTCTGCTGGCGGAGAAGGCGTAAGCCTAAACCGACAGCACTCGATCGCTTCGGCAAATTGGAACGACTCGGGCTCCGCAAGGAGCCCGAGGCCGTTCTTCTCGGCAGACGGCTTGATTGGTGCTAAAGCCGCCTGAAGAAAGCACCGTGTGAATCTATCTCTAACCAAGGCCTGCCGGCTAACTGAGCACTTCGCTCAGCGCCGGCACCACCTTCCGTGCATACAGCACGGAAAGACAAAAACAAAGGAGAAACTCCCATGGTACACGGAATCGTAATCAATCAGCGCTCGGGCAACCTGGTCATCAGCACCGTGGTTCGCGCTTCTCGCACCGGCATCTGCCGCTACGAGGCCCAGAAGGACGTCATCGAACAGAAGCAGGGTAAGGTGGTAATCGACGACAGCGCTCTCACCGAGGGCGACTTCGTTGTCAGCATCCTGACTGCGACCAATACGGTGACGGGCATGGTGGTCCGTGAAAAGACCGCTTCCATCTTCCCCGTCGGCGTCGAGCCCACGGAGGGAAGCACCATCACGCTGCCTTCGGGCACGGTGGTCGGCAAGGACGCTGGCGTCCAGGTCGTCTAACCGGCGTGAGTCAGCCGCTGAGAACCGAATTGAGGATGGGCACCAGCGATGGTGCTCATGCCTCAGTTCGGCTCCTCAGTTTCTTTGCTCTAACGTTTTGGACTGGACTCTGCATGATAGTCGTAGCTCAAGTTGGTGACCGGTTAGATGCCGAAGTAACGGCAATCAATCCGGGCAAGTCCGTTATGGTCAGCCTCGAGTCGGGTGAAACCGCCATTCTGCCATGGAGCGGATTGGTGGGTGGTACCGACGAGGGAAAGATCGAACGCGGGCTCAAGTTGCAGCTCGGGTCACCTCTCTTTGTGGACGTCATCGACGTTCATCTGGGTGGTGACATGAAGCGCAAAATCCAAGTGCAAGAAGTGGGTTGGACGCCTCCGCGGCCGGCCCGCAGGCGCCACCGCATTAAGCGCAAGAATTCTGGTGTCACGTACAAAACACGTGAGGGCATCAGAGTCTGGCGCGCATCGTAGGTGGCTTGAAGATGGGGGGTGAGTCAATGTGGGCTCATTCCAATGTCAACGTTCGAACTGCCGCATCATCGCGGTTGAAGGAACACTTATGAATCTGCAAATGCCGACCCGTCTCAATGCCCTTGTGGACTCCTCCAAGCGTGCATCCGCGGCCCTTCTCGATGTCGCCGACTACCTGATCAATGATGGCGAACGGGCCATCGAATTGGGCCGCCGCCGACTGGAAGTTGTCGAAGCCGAACTGGCCAAGCTGACCTTCGCGCATCAGTTGCTGAAGACCTTGCAGTTCGCAAGGGAAGCGAAGTGGAAGGAAGCCTACGCAGAAATCGAAGCGGCGGGTCTGTTCGCCCGAACCTCTGCCGAGTACGGCGAGTCGTGGTCGCTGGTTCGCTATCAGCTCGACTACATGCGAGTGGAAGCGGACGGCGGACCGGTCGCCTAGGGCGACAGTGAAGTAAAGGAACGTTGGCATACCGCCCTGGGAGCGCATGCTTCCTTGTCGGTATGCTTTTTTTGATGGCAATATTATAGAAGATAGTAAAAACTAGAGAGGAAATCGAAAACCGCAAATTCACCGGAATTTCACCATGTTTCTCGGCAACATTTTTTCTCTGCCGTCGTCAACTACTCTCATGTGCGGATGTACGTTCCGGAGAATTTGATGCACGCGATTTTTTTGCCTTTCATGGCCTTTCTCACTGCAGCCCTGTCAGGGACGATCGGCTTCGGTGGAGCGATTCTTTTGCTGCCCATTCTCACGGCCACGGTGGGAGTGGCGAAGGCAGTTCCTCTTCTCACTTTTATACAAATCGTCGGCAACGCTTCCAGAGTCATTTTTGCTCGCAGCGAAATCAATTGGCAGGCGGTCAAAGGTTATTTGATAACAGGCGTTCCATTTGCAATTCTGGGAGCCTACTCGTTCGTCGCCGCGCCCAAAACAATCATGCTCAGACTGATAGGCGTAGCGATTCTGGTTTTCATCGCCTTGAAGCTTGGCGGCTTTACCAAAGGACAAATAAGCAAAAAGGGTCTGCCGATTGCCGGCGCTGTAGTCGGCTTTCTCTCCGGACTTCTGGGCACCGCCGGCCCTCTGGGAGCAGCTGTTTTCATGTCTATGAATATGCCGCCCCTGATGTATATTTCCACCGATGCTTTTAGCTCCCTGGTCATGCACACAGCCAAAGCCATTGTTTATCATCAAGGCACGAGCGATTTTGCCAATCTCTCGATGCTGACGATAGTGATGAGCCTGACCACTATCCTCGGTACTCTGGCCGGCAACAAAATCGCCCAGCGTATCCCGCAAGACTTTTTTCGCCGGGCTGTCACCGCCCTTGTCGCCATCGCAGCCATTCAGATGGTAGTTTGGGCCTGATAAAAACGGGCGGAGAAAATAGATCTATTAAATGGACTATTATTGATTTGGTTTTTGGCCACAGAGATCAAATACACCTCCTGCCCCTTCATCTATCGTGCAACTCAAGCTCGCCCACAAACTGCTGCTTCTTGTCGTACTGCCGCTTTCATTCGAGCTGTGCTTCGTTATTGTCCTCTCCGGGCTTTTGAGAAACGCTGAAATCGAGCTGCACAGAGAATCACACAGCAAAGCCGTAATTGCAGAGAGCAATGAGCTGGTGAAAAACTTCTACGACGCCTCTTCTGCGCTCGTTGCTTATGCAGTCAGCCCTTCGCAGCAGATCACCGTAGAGTATTTGAAACGAGTCGAACTGATTCCTTCGCGGCTGCGGTCGCTCGAGCTTCTGGTCTCCGGATCAGAGCGCCAAAGAGAATCATTCACTCAAGTTTATGCCTCGACCAATAAGGCTCTGGCGGTGCTCAAAACCATAAAAGATGACCTGGACGGTGGCGAGAGCATGCGTAATATCGCCGCCGCCGGATTTCTGCGCAAAAGGGTAACAGCGGCCGTAGGAGCGCTGATCACTCACATTCACGAGCTGGTGGCCGACGAAAGACAGGTGGAAGAAATCGCACCGCAGGCGCAAGCCCGCTTCAGGGATTTGATTATTGCCTGTCTGGCCGGCGGCACGCTAATAAACATACTCTTGGCCGTTCTTCTGGCCATGCTAATCTCGCAGAGCACCGTCAATCGCTTGAGGGTGCTTATGGATAACACTCGCCGCATTGTCGGGCGCCAGGAGCTCAATCCTGTTGTCGGCGGCACGGATGAAATCGCGCATCTGGACTCGACTTTTCATGACATGGCCCGTGAGCTTGCTCTGGCTGAAAAGCAAAAACAAGAAGTGATATCGATGGTCAGCCACGACTTGCGCAGTCCGCTCATGTCGCTCGATTTCTCGCTGACTCTCATTGGGTCCGGTAAGTATGGAGAACTTAACGAACGTGGACACAAGGAGCTGACTTCGGCAGAGTCCAGTGCAAAACGTCTGATCAGGCTGATCAACGACCTTTTGGATATTGAAAAAATCGAGACCGGGAAATTGACCGTTCTCAAAACACCCCTTTCATTTCAGACTCTGGCTGAGCATTCCGTTAATGCAATGCAAGCGCTTGCCGCTGCCAAAGAAATTGAGGTGGTGGTGGAAAACCCGGAAGACATTGAGTTTCCTGGTGATGCAGATCGTTTGGAACAAGTGATCGTCAATTTGCTCGGCAATGCTATCAAGTTTTCGCCCAACCAATCGCGCGTCATCATCAAAGGTGAAGAGAAAGACAAATTTGTCGAAATCAAGGTAATTGATTCCGGCCCTGGAATTCCCGCCGATTACAAGAAGAAAATCTTCGAGCGCTTTCAGCAAGTATCCCGCGGTGACGGCAAAGAAAAAGAAGGCACCGGTCTGGGGCTGGCCATTTCTCGCGCCATTGTGGAGGCGCATGGCGGCACGATCGGCGTCGATTCGCAAGAGGGCAAAGGCAGCTCGTTCTGGATCCGCTTGCCGGATGCCTAGGCGACCGCTTAAGATCTTCTTTCTTCACCGTAAAATAAGAACTGATTTCTATGTTTGTGATTACCAGAATCGAACCACCTTATCCGCAAATAGATGTGTGTGTGTTGCCTGAGCAAGTGCAATTCATCGATCCTGTCGAGAAGGCGATTGCGACAATGCAGGCTACGGAAGTGCCTTTCCTCATGAAAGAAGACGATATGGACGTCGGCTTTTTTACGCTGCGCCCAGCCGCCAGCGACAATATCGAACAGTTGCGCGGAGATGATAAACTCACCCTTCTTTCTTTCATGATTGATGCTCGCCAGCAGGGAAAAGGTTATGCCTCCAGGTCGCTTGCTCAACTGCCGGATTTGGCCAGGCAATCATTTCCCTATGTTCAAAGCATCGGACTATCGGTCAATTGCCGCAATAAAGCCGCTTATCGCCTCTATGAGAAAAACGGTTTTCGCGACATCGGCGAGCTCTATCACGGCGGCTCGGCCGGACCTCAGCACATCATGGTGATGGATTTGTAGAGGATGTTTGTCTAAATTCGGTTGGGAAATGAACTGAAAGGACTGCTACGGATCGACTCTATATCCAACACCGTGAACTGTTTTGATGGGCGGATCAACGCCATCGACAGTTAATTTCTTGCGCAGGTTTTTGATGTGCGTGTAGATAGTTTCGCTGGTTGAATCGGAATCCGATCCCCAGACATTTTTCAGCAATTCATCCGGGCTTACGACTTTGCCGGGGCGACGCATCATATATTCGAGCATGGCGAATTCACGCGGTTTCAGTGCCACTTCCTGGTTATTCAATTTGACTTTGCGACTGACCGTGTCCAGCAAAAGGGCACCGGCAGTCAGCGTCACGCCGGAGAAGTTTTGCGGTCTTCTTTGCAGGGCACGCAGCCGGGCTGAAAGTTCGCGGGCATCGAAGGGCTTGGTCAAATAATCATCGGCACCGGCGTCCAGTCCGCGTTCCTTGTCATCGACCCCGTCTTGTCCGGTCAGGATCAAAATGGGTGTGATGCCGCCGCCGGCGCGAAACTTCCTTAGAACTTCAATGCCGCTCATGTCGGGCAAACCAAGATCGAGAATGACAACTTCGTACTTGAAATCTTCCAGGCGTTCACAAGCTTTGTTGCCGTTGTCGGCGTGCTCGACGACATGCTTTTCGGATTCGAGCCATTCCAGCACCCTGGTTGCCAGTGTTTCGTCATCCTCGACTAAAAGAATTTTTGCCATCTGCCATCTGCCTGCACAGTCGTTTGCATATGATAGCAGCGCCGCCAGCCTGTGTATCGCTTATCAAATATTGGTGTAATCTAGTCCTTGGAAAGAGCGGGTTTTTGAATTTGCGCGGCAAGTGTCTGGTTTTATCTTTATCGCTCTTGCTTTGCAGCTGCGGCATGGGCGGCAGCGATTACGATGCTCGTTTTCTCGAGAAATACTTGCTGGATGGTGAAAGAGCCCTTCAGGATCTGGACTGCGAACGCTCTGAGCGTATGTATCGTCTTTGTCTTGCCCACGCAGAAAAACTGGGCGCCGGAGATTGGCGATTGGCACTGGCTGAAGGGCGCCTGGGCAAGGTTCTTATCCTCAATCACAAAGATGCTGAGGCAAAGACCGTTCTCACCTCGGCGGTTTTGCATTTTCGAGGCGCCCAGCCGCCCGCTCAAACCAGCACCAATCTCTATAACAAGGAGCGCGGCGAGGCTGATTCTTTGCTGGGTTTATTGCTTTTGGATGGAGGGGATGCAAATGGCTGCCGCCCTTATCTGGAAGAAGGATCGGCATTGCTCATGCCTTTCTGGCCTTCGTCCAGGGATGAAAGAGTGCGTGACACGATTTCCGGCATCGGCTATGCAAGAGCTTTATACGGCTTAGCGCGCCTGAAAGAATTTGAAGGCGACGACTCTGCCGCCCTGAAAAATTATGAGCAAGCCCTTACGGTAATTGATGAAGAACGCATTCCTGTTCCGCTCAGGGAAGATATCGCCGCGGCTTTCGTCAAGTTTTTGAAAAGCAAAGGGAAAAGCGACAAGGCCAGTGAAATTCTGCAAAAACAAGATGAATACGCGCGCTTCAACCCGGGCGGTCCGAAAGCGATTGCCCGCGATGCCTGGCACGAATTGATCAATAGAGCGCGTGAAACCGCTAAAAATGGACTATACGAGAAGGCCGACCAGATATTCGAAGCAGCCTATAAGCAGACCCGAGTATACGGCAAAGACGGTGATGATGCGCTGCAGACTCTGTGCGATTGGACAAGAGTCAAGCAGAAAGGTGGCGACCCGGCCGCTGCCGATCGGTTGATGAAAGAGGCCGAGGCGATGGCGATTAGAATGGGCGGTGACAAGAGCGTTTATTACGACAATGTCTTGCAGGCTAAAGATCGCCTTTTGAGACTGCAGCGCAAATACGATCAATTAGAAGCTTTGCTGCAACAACAGCTTGCTTTAAGAGTGGAGCTGCGGGGAAAGGACAATTTCCATGTCGGTGAAGCATACCAGCACCTTGCCGAATGCCGCTTTCATATGAAGAAATGGGCTGAAGGCGACGCAGATATGAGAAAAGCGATTGATATTTATGTTCAGGATCCTGAGCGCAATTACAAAGACTTAAAAGATGCATACGACAAGCTGATTCCCATTCTGGAGCAAGAGCAGAAATTGGATGACCTGCGTCAGTTCAGGTTCGACAGAGCAGCGCTGCTGAAAGATAAAATCAAGTGGGAAAGCGAAAAACGAGAAGAGTGAATCAACCAGCGTAGGCAGTCTGTCTTGCATAAGCATTGAGAAGCGCTACGCCTTTTTGATGATTGATTACAGGATGTCCGGGCGTGCGATCGCCGGAGCCGCGGAAAACCAGATATTCGACTTGCGGGCTGGCCGTGCCGCCGCGAGTGGGTGAGGGATTGATGCCCAGCGCTTGCGCGAGCGCCATCGAACCTTCACCCATTTTGTAAGACGGTCCGACATCGGCGAAAACAGCAAATTGCACTTTGCCCTGATAGCGTACGGCTGCTATGTCGCCGAGCTTGATGCCGAGCTGTTTGTAGCTGCCGGCCGGCAGAACGAAGTAAGGAATCTGTTCGGCATCAACCGAAGCGCCGTCCGCGTGCTTGAGGCTGGTCTGGCTCTGCCCGCAGGGATCTATCTGGCGGGCGCGCGGGCTGCCGTCTGCATCTACTTGCATGCCGGAGCGGAAATATAAGAGCCCACCCGGCAACATTTCCATGCGTTTGGCGCGACCGCTTTTGGATTGAGTGGCTTGATCGAACAGGTAATTTAGAACTGTTGGATCGGTCATATTCATTTGTTCGGGCGACAATTGAGGCTGAGTTGGGTCTTGTGTCTTCATCCAGTCGGACCAGACCGTCTTGTCTGAAAGCATCTGTCTCAGCCGCGTTTGCACATCTTCGCCGCGGGCGTCCCAGAACTCATCGACTTCATTGTCCGTCGCCTGGCCCAGTCCAGAACGTCTATTCATATGTGTTTCCCACCAGGCACCATAAAGACTTACATCGTGCCCTCTATTGTTTTTCTCATGTGAGAAACTGCCGTCGCCGTTATCTATTCCTCTTAGAACTATTCTTTCTTTGCCACTGTCATCGGTGGCATAGAGATGGACCATTTGACGTGACCCGGCCCTCTCCAATTCCACTCTCAACGTGCGGTTGTGCCCATCCTTGTCTTGATAGGCAAAACTTGTAATTCCTTGTTTGCCCAGTTCTTCAACGGCCTTCAATTTTTCGCTTGCGCTGGCTCCGTCGCTGCCTACCACCTGCATCAATTTCTTGTCGGCTGCATCTTTTGTAATTGATAGCTCCGGTAAAGTACGTTCTTTTTTCAAGGTCGCATCCAGGGCATTGAAATCTGCTTGTTGTTTTTGTTGGGTTTCTCGCCAGTCGCTTGATTTGAAATTGGCGGCGCTAATGTTTTTCTCGCCGGATGCGGTCGAGTCGCTTACTCTTGTGGCTGGTTTTTCAGCAGCTTCAGGAGACGGGGTTGCCATCTATTGTTTGCTCGTGTCTTAGTAAGCATCGGCAGGATTTACCAACTTTATTCAATAGCGGCTGAACAAATCTTGAACAGGCGAAAAGGGCAATGCGGTTCAGGATTTGTTCAGGCAGCCGGCGCTAAATTATTGTCATCGCCGCAAGCCACTGCCTGAAACCCGCGGCGAAAGTTCTTTTCAGCGAAGGGGAGTGGATTGGCGGG
>CAZHEZ010000229.1:0-11919 GCA_964531315.1 uncultured Candidatus Obscuribacterales bacterium
TCACCGCCGTGCTGGATGACAATCGCCTTGGAGATGGCCAGTCCCAGACCGGTGCCGCCTTTCTTGCGCGTATCGGAAGAATCGAGCTGCTGACATTTTGCAAAAAGCTTATTCATCTGATCGTCCCTGATCCCCGGTCCTTGATCGATGACCGAGAATCTGAGCCGCCCTCTATCGGTTTCAGTGACCGTTATTTTCACCTCTTTTCCTTTCTCGGAAAATTTAATGGCATTGGAAATCATGTTGGTCAGAACTTGCACGATGCGATCAGGATCGCAGTGCAAGGCTTCATTGAACTCGATCGATTTCGATAATTGCACTCCGGCCTCATCGGCCAGCCCTCGTATTGCCTGAAAGGTAGTATCGACAAGTGATTGTGGATTCGTCAATTGCGGCTTCAACATCAATTTGCCGGCCTCGATTTTTCTAAAATCGAGAATGTCATTTATCAATCTAATCAAGCGGTCGCATTCACCGCCGGCGATGCGCACCAGATGCCCGCCTTTTTGCGTCAGCTCGCCTACTGCACCACTGGTCATCAGCCCCAGCGCCGTGCGAATCGAAGTAAGCGGAGTGCGCAATTCGTGGGATACGGTTGAATAGAATTCACTGACTCTCTTTTCTGCTTCTTTTCTGGCTGTGATATCACGGACAATGCCTGTATAAATACGGCGATCGCCCAGGTTGAGAACAGAAAGGGCCGCTTCCACCGGGAATGTGCTGCCGTCCTTGCGCCGGCCGCGAATCTCTTCGCCAATGCCAACTGTATGTTTTTCACCGAATGTCGAGATTGTCTGCGGCGTTCTGCTTTCCAAAACCAGGTTTTCCATGATTGCCGCTACTTGCATGCCTAAAAGCTCTTCCGGTCCATATCCAAACATTCGTTGCATGGCATCGTTTGCAGATTCGATCTCACCTTCTACAGAGAAAGTAAGAATGCCGTCCGGAGCCGTATCTACAATCGCTCTCATACGGGCTTCTCTTTCGGCAAGTTTGCGTTCGGCTTCGCGCGTTTCAATCACATATCGATTGAGAATGAAGAGCATGGAAAGCAAAATCAGAAATGCCGCCATCATCATGATCCAGATGGCGCCTAAGGTTTGCAGGTTGTTGTTGCCTAAGGTCTCATTGGTGGCGAATTGCAGCTGCTTTTCTCTGGTTCTGAGATCCAGAAGTTGAGTTTCAATCAAAGCTGTCAGTTTGTGAAAATCCGGAGAGGCCAATATTTGCGCGACGTCTGTATTTTGACCCTTTTGCCTGGCTTGAATCAGCCTTTCATCGAAAGCCATACGGTCGTTGGTGTTTAAGCGCAATGCTTCAAAGTCTTTCTTATTGCCGGCCTCGCTGCGCAACTGAACCAACCGTTCAAGATGCAATTTCAGTTTCACTCCCGCTTCCTTGATGTCAGGCAAGAAGGCGGAGTTGCCTTCAGTCAGGTAGGCAATTTCGCTGCCCCTTAGATCGGAATATGCGGACATTGTTTCTTCTATCTCGAAAAGCATCTCCTGGCTTTGCGAGATGGTGTTGTTGCCGGGCTGGAGCTGCTGGCTGGCAACGCCACCTATATAAAGCAAAACCAAGGCCGTGGCAAGCACCGCAAAAGCTGCCTTGGTTGTCAGTGAGCTGCTGGAGCCTGGTGGTTTGATATTGGCCGACTGATCCATTGAGGCGCTTTCTTTCCTATATAGATGATCGTCCGTTTTGTTTCTGGCTGTTATCGTCAAGCGGCAGGCATGGATTTGAGTGCAGAGCTGAAAACCTGACCAGGTTTCCATTCATCATATCTGAGACAGTAAAAGGCGCAAAGGCTCCCTTAAAAAACTGGGGTGCCGGGATCCAGGTAACTGCCGAGGTTTTAACAGTCACAAAAGGGGACGGCATCGATATGCTTTCCGTATCGTTCGATTTTCCCCTATAGAAAACAATGTCACAGCTGAGAGGCTGGCGCAGGAAAAAACCATCAGGTTTGAATGACTCAAGAACTTTGGCTGTGGCCTTACGGGCCGAGGCGAGATCGTTCTCTTTTGCAGCGCTGGCTGCACATTGAGCGCCAATTTCGTTGAGTATGCGCGCTGCTACCAGCCAGGCAATCATATTGGCCAGGCACAATGCTGATAAGGCTATGAATGCACAGGAAAGCAATAAATTTGACATTGAGATACCTGCTTTGGACCTGGCATTGCTCTCAGATGACATTGGCTTGCCCTTTCATATGTTTATTGATCGACAATTCTATAGCCCAGTCCACGCTTGGTGCGGATTATGGAATTGTCTTCGCTGTCGCCCAGCTTTTTTCTCAAGGTCTTCATGTGCGTTCGGACCGTGTCAATTGATGCCGAGGAATCGGTCTGCCAGAGGCGGTCCAAAATCTGCTCAAGTGAGAAACTTTGATTAGGATGACGCATCAATAACTCTAGAAGAGAGAATTCCTTGGCCGTCAGTTCGATCTCGCGCTCAGCTCTGACGACGCGGCTTGTCACAGTATCCAATTCCAGATCCTGAATTTGCAAAACTCGACCGGCAAAAGCGGCGGGGCGGCGAATCAGAGCCCTGACCCGGGCGCCTAATTCAGTTGGGTGGAAAGGTTTGACCAGGTAGTCGTCGGCGCCGGCGTCCAGGCCCCGGGCCATATCTTCCGGTGCGCCTTTGGCGGTAAGCATGAGAATGGGAGTGCGCCCGCCGAAATTTCTAAATTTAGAGATCACGTCGACGCCGCTCAAATCCGGCAACATCCAATCCATGATCACAAGATCGTAAGTATGATCCTTGAGGTTCTGTAAAGCATCCAGTCCGCAGTGCACGACATCGACCATTTGCTTTTCATGCTCAAGCTGCATCTGGAGCAGAAAAGCCAGGTTTTGATCGTCTTCTACAAGAAGAATCTTGGCCATACTATCGCCCAGATACTCGAACAATCATTTAGTAGTAAGTCTCTCTATTTATGCCCGCTTGTCGCCCAATCATATAATCAACAACCACTCAAGAGCTTGTGCCTGAGGAGTGGTCGCATACCGGATTCCCCGCAGGCTTTCAATTCCGGAATAATCTTACCGGGATTGCAGATGGAGCGGGGGTCGAAGGCGTTTTTTATCCACTTCATCGCCTCTAAATCATGGGCAGTGAAAGCCATGGGCATTTCGTGCACTTTTTCGATGCCGATACCGTGTTCGCCTGATAATGTACCGCCCAGGTGCACGCAAAGCTCCAGGATCTCGCGCCCGGCCAGCATCACTCGTTTTACCTCTTCTTCGTTTTCGCGATGATAGAGCAGGCATGGATGGAGATTACCGTCGCCTGCATGATAAACATTGGCAATCGTCAGCTTGTGTTTTTCTGCGATCACGGCAATTTTTTCGATTGCTTCTTTGAGTTTGCTTCTCGGGATTACTCCGTCCAGCACATAACCGTGGGGAGCAATGCGGCCGAGCGCTCCAAATGATGTTTTTCTGGCCTTCCAGATTTGGGCGCGTTCTTTAGCATCTTTAGCCCAGCTCAAAGAAATTGCTTCGTTCTCTTGGACAACCGCCTCGACAATCTCTCTTTGCACCTGGATGCTTTCTTTTGGTCCATCCAGTTCAACCACCAGAAGACAGCCGGCGGCGCGGTTTAAGCCCATGTGCAAATAATCTTCGACAGCATTCAAAGTAACCGAGTCGATCATCTCCATGGCCGCCGGCACCACTCCATGTGCGACGATTGCAGAAACAGCCTGCCCGCCAAGGGCGACACTGGGAAAGTAAGCGAGCATTGTTTCTACAAACTTTGCTTTAGGCAAAAGGCGCACCGTAGCTTCTGTGGCTATGCCGAGGGTGCCCTCGGAGCCGACCATCAAGCCGAGAAGATCGAGCGAAATCTTGTCTTTTGTTCTGCCACCAAATACAGTGACACTGCCGTCCGGCAAAACCACTTTGGTGCTTAAAACATGATGCACGGTCATGCCGTATTTGAGTGTGTGCGGACCGCCGGAATTCTCAGCCAGATTGCCGCCAATTGTCGATGCCGACTGGCTGGAAGGGTCGGGGGCAAAATAGAGACCGTAGGGGGCAGCCGCCTGAGAGACGGCCAGATTGGTGACGCCCGCTTCCACTTCCGCCACCATGTCTTTTGGATCGATCTTGATGATGCGATTCATGCGCGTCAAAACCAGGCTGATGCCGCCGTATATCGTCGTCGCCCCACCGGAAAGCCCGGTGGCTGCACCTCTGGCTGTAAAAGGAACGGAATATTTATTGGCTAATTGGACGACTTGCTGGACTTCGGCAGTCGATTTCGGCAGCACAACCAGATCCGGCCGCGCTACGTCCATGGTTTCTGCATCGCACTCGTAAAGGGCAAGAGACATGGGCGTGGAAAGAACGTAGCGGCTTCCCACTACTCTTACAAGCTCTTCAGCCAGAGCTGCTATTGCCGTATCCGGCACTTATCTTCCTTTCAAAGTCTCTTTGTCGTTGGTGATGGAGCGGAAGCCCTGATTTCCGGTATTGTGACCAAAAGTGGAAAGCTTGTCGACAATCATGCGCCGGCTGCCTTGCGGATACGCCAGTACCGGGTTGCCGGACATGCCGCAGACGGTCTTGTAGACCATAGCGTTGTAAAACAAGTTGCTGCTATTTTGCTGCATGTGCACATTAGTGACGCGACCGTCTCTGGTCACCTGATAATTGATGACGCAGACCAGAGGTGCGGTGCGTTTCAAGAATGTTCCTGCCAGAGACTGAATCTGGTTGAAAATGGCTTCGGCCACACGTCTGTGCCATTCATCCCAGGCTAATTGCATCTCGCGAGAACTATCGGGATCGTTTGGATTGACCCGATTTTGATTCATCTGGGTGGGCGGCTGCATATCCGGAGGCATCATTTGTTGGCGCGGCGCCTGTTGCTGCGGCATCTGATCGCCCATGCCGGGCATGCCCTGTCCATTGAAATCTCCAGAGTCGTTAGCACTGAGCGGGAAACTTGTGGCCGGTGGCATGCCAGTTTTGGCCGCCTGCACCTTAAAGGCGCTGGCCGGCGGCTCAAAATCTTCAGTGCCGTTGCCGGCGCCGCTGCTGTCAAAGGGATCGCCGGCGTTTTTAATGTCGTTGCGATTGAGAGTCGGACCATCTTCAGGTCTAATGAAGTCCTGACCGGCACGCAGTTGAAACTTCTTCGGCGGTGTTTGAGATGCCTGGCATGGCACTAACAGGAATTGTCCGGCAAAGGCGGTGGCCAGAGTTAATGTCGTCACTTTACGGAAGGCTTCCGGGTACGACGTCCTGTTTTTGAATGGCTTCATGGCAGACACTTTCGAGTGGTAAGAGGGTTGTCAGGATTCCATATAAGTACTCTACTCTAAAACCGAAAAAAGTAAATTCGGATAACCCGCTATGACTACGTGAGAGTACTAATGGGACAGGCACGCCAAGTGCGTGTTTAATTAAAAGCTGAGCTTCGACGCTCGTATTCAAAGAGCAATTTTAATCGATTTAGGTGACCGGTATCCAATGGAAAAGACAAAAGAGCTGCCCAGAAAACCCTGTGGAATTATTGACAGCCACGCGCATGTTGTCAGTGAATTCTTCGGAGAGGAGCGCGAAGCGGTTATTCAGCGCTCCTTTGAATCGGGAGTTGTGCAGATGGTCAACCCGGGGGTGGTTCTGCATGATATCCAGGAACTCAAGGATTTGGCGGACCGGCATGCCAACCTGTTTTTTGCCGCCGGTCTTCATCCTCACGAAGCCAAAGACTGGACCGACAAATGCGGCCAGGATATCGAAATGGCAGCAGCACACCCTAAAGCCGTAGGGGTTGGCGAATGCGGTCTGGATTTTTTCTACAACAATAGCGATCATGCGAGCCAGAAAAAGGCGTTTGCCGCTCAGTGCCGCCTGGCAAAACGGCTGAACAAACCGGTGATCGTTCATTGCCGAGACGCCTGGCAAGAGGTTTTCGACATCCTCAAGCAAGAGGGTGCCGGCCATAGCGAGGATGCTTTGAAAGGCGTATTCCACTGTTTTACAGGGGCACCGGAACATTTGCCCGCCATTGCCGAACTTGGTTTTTACGTTTCCTTTTCCGGCATAGTCACTTTTCCCAATGCGAAAGCCTTGCAGGAAGCAGCAAAACTGGTGCCGGAGGAAAAAATTCTCGTGGAGACAGATTGCCCTTTTCTTGCACCGCAGAAGGTGCGAGGTGCAAAGAACGAGCCGCGCTATGTCTGGTATGTGGCGGAGAAGCTGGCCGAACTTAGAGGAACATCAGTAGAGTCTGTTGCAGTTAGTGCCATGGTCAATACGAGAAAACTCTTCGGCCTGCCCGAGCCGACTATTTGATTTTCAGTTCCAGGCGAACCTGGGCGCCTTCGCCTGGTTTGGAGGCAAAAGAAAGTTGAGTCAGATAGAGAGACCGGATGATTTCGGCTCTCTGGCGCATGCTCGTCATACCCATACCGCCGGCATCGTTTCTCTCTTCATCGAGCAGCCCCACATCGTAGCCTGTGCCGTTGTCACTGACTGAAAAGACAAAGACTTTCTCGGGCAGCTCTTCAATCTTGACCGTTATCTCAGATGCCGACGAATATTTCTCGGCATTATTCAAAGCTTCTTGCACGATTCGGAAAATGTGCAATTGAATCATTTCAGGCAAACGCGGTAATTCGGTTTCGATATCGAGCTGGCAGGAAATTCCCGAGCGTTCCTCGACCCGCTCTAAAAGCCCTTCTATGCTTACCTTCAGTCCCCAATCTTGAAGATTGCGGGGAGCATAATCGTTGCAGATGTCGCGCAGTTTTTCCACTATCTCATCCAGCGTTTCCATTACCTCTTCATTGGTAAGGGCGCGATCGCCGGACATGTATCTTTTTAACATGAGCATGTCGGCAATGACCGTATCATGCAAATCCCTGGCCACGCGCCGCTTCGTCTCTTCCTGCTGATGGACCAGTTTCCAGGCGAGATTCTGCATTTCCAGTTTGTGCTGATCGACTTTGACCGGCCTCTGGAAGATCTGATCTCTGGATGATAAATGGCGATAGATGGCCGGGTCGCTGGTACCGTCTCGATTTTCTTCCGGATAAAGTGATGAGAGGCTGCGGTCGAGGAGAAGAAGAATCTCCTCTACTCTAATTCTTTCCTTGTTGCGGCACCAGATCGGCCCGTGTTTTGTGTTGACTAGATCTAGCCGAGCTTTCAGTCGCGTGTCAAACTCAGCGTATGAGAAAAAAACAGTTTCTTTGGCGGGAATGACAAAGATCTCGATGCTGCGAGCAGCGGATCTAACCGACAGGCAAAGGTCGTTATTACGGGCTCGGAATCTGTAGAAACTTTGCGGCAGATTTTTTTTGTTTACCAGTCCTTTGATCTGCGGCGGGCTCTCCGGCTCTTTTACATGTTTGGGGGCAATCAGTTCGAGGTCCTTGAACCGGTCTTTGTCCTCTTCGTTTTCAACACGGTGGCTGAGCGCCTCGAAGAGACTGTCCATCAACTCGACCGAAATGCGCGTCAATTCTTTCTCGGTCGGATCGGCAACGGCCGCTGTTTTGCTTGTCTCACGCGGGGTTGTGGTGCGTTGTACTTCGATTGACTTGGCAGGAAAAAGCAGCTTGGCCAGTTTGCGTGCATCAAAAGGAAAGTTTACCACGGCAAAACTATACGCCTCTTGCACCCAGATCGACGCTTCCATAGCCATTTTCGACCGCCCAGGCGATCAACTGCTCGCGCGTTTCCAGTCCTAATTTTAGAAGCAGCGTTTCACACTGCTTGCGCACGGTTGTGATAGATGTAGTGCGAGCATCGGCAATATCTTGATATTTCATGCCTTTAGCCATCATGCGCAAGACCTCGTCTTCGCTGCGCGTGAGCTTTTTCCAGTTGCCCTTTGCCTGGTCGGAAACAATTCCGGTCTCTCCATTCATCACTCGTCTTATTGTTTCGGAAACTTTTGCCACTCTTTCCGATTTGAGCAAATAGGCTTGCACCCCCATTGCCAGTACTGTTTGTATAAAGGCCATGCGGCTTTCAGCAGAGAAAATAACCAGCTTCGAATCTTTCAGCTGTGAGAATTTTTCCACCATCGATCTGGGCCCGTGGCTTCCGGGCAAATGCAAATCGAGCAGCACCACATCCGGTTTGATCTTCTCGACCAGTGCATATCCTTCATCGCCGTCCAATGACGAGGCCACCACCTTGATGTCGCTTTCCTGTGAAAGTCCGATGGATAGCCCGTCCAGGGTAGCCTGGTGATCTTCAATAATCACTACTTTGATGGGTTCTGTCACTGCTTAAACTCCAAATCAAAATTGTCTCAGTCAATTTTCCGAACTTAACTTTCTATAGCGTTTACCAAGATTGGTTGCCTTGCTGAAGTGATCGGAATTTTTGGAAACCCGCAGGAGCGAGTCGGCTGCACCCTGATAGTCCTTAGCCTGAGCCAATTTTATGCCGAGGTCGAAGAGCAGGTCGTCCAGATAAACTTGTTCTTGTTGTTTTAATTTCTGTCTTTTGATCTTGTCCAGCATCTGCAAGGCTTCGCTGTTTCTTCCCTGCGAAATCAACTCTTCGACACTGGAAAGTTGCGGCGGAGCCTGTTCGGGAAAAACCAGTTTGAGAGAAGAGAACATCAAGAATGCCGATACCAGAGTAAAGACGAAAACGTTGAAACGGTGCCTAGCTCCTGCCGAAAGGATGTCTTTCTTGCTGGTTGCTTGCTCTGCGTGGGCAGAATCTTCTTTCAAGTAATTGCCTGATACCGTCAGCGCTTCGTGCGGTGTAGTAATGGCAAACTGTTTGTCTTTCAGTGCCATTTGCACTGCTTTGACAGAAGAATCGTCAAAAGGAATCCAGCCCGATGTCATCTGAGCGCCGGATTCCTTTCGCTTTTCGAATTTGGCCAGAGCCATTTCGATTTCATCGAGAAAATCTTCAGCGCTGTCTTGACGTTCGTATTTGGTTTTGCTCAATGACTTGCGAACCGCCGTCTCCAGACCGGAAGGAAACGGCAAGTCTACCCTGATAGCGTTCATGCTGGGCGGCGGGCGGTTGACGTGCATGAACATCAAGCCCATTACGTCGTCTGCATAGAAGGGACGCTTGCCGGTCAACATCTCGAAGATGGTCACACCCAGCGAATAGACGTCGCTGCGAATGTCCAATTCCTCGCCGCGGCATTGCTCAGGGCTCATATAGCCCGGGGAGCCGCAAACCTTACCATCCATTGTAAGTGAGCCGGATTGTTCGTTGCGCTCGTACATCAATTTGGCGACACCGAAATCGAGAACTTTGACTATGTCGTCTTCAATTACGATGTTTTCCGGCTTCAAGTCTCGGTGAATGACTTTGGCTCTGTGAGCCTCTCCTACGGCGCTGAGGACCTGGCGGATGATGGGTAGAGCTTGATCAAGCGGAATGTGCCCACGCTCTCTTATACGCTTGGACAGGGACTCGCCTTTGAGAAATTCTGTGACGATATAGGGCTGCTCCTCGCCCAGAAGACCGTAATGAAAGAGTTTGACGATATTGGGGTGATTGAGACTGCTTATGGTTTTTGCTTCGCGCAGAAAACGCTTGCGTGAATTGGGATCGGAGACGCGACTGCCGTGCAGGAGCTTGATCGCCATTAATCTAGATGTTGTTTCGTCCAGAGCGCGGAAAACTGCACCCATCGAACCTTGACCCAGAAAGGCCAGAATCCGATAACGGTCATCGATATATTTGCCTATAAATGGGCTCTTGCCTGCATCAGTCAGGCGCACGCTATCGACCGGACAAAGATCTTTGTCGTCCTCAAATAGTTCATTGCAGGTGTTGCAGAGTTTCATCCGGTCACCGCCCGCCCGACATGAAAAGATGGCGTTTATATGCTTGAATGAGCCTGCTTGCCGTGTCCTGAAGAGGAGAACCGGCAGGAACCTTTTTGAGC
This sequence comes from uncultured Candidatus Obscuribacterales bacterium, assembly GCA_964531315.1. Lineage (GTDB taxonomy): Bacteria > Cyanobacteriota > Vampirovibrionia > Obscuribacterales > Obscuribacteraceae > QKMZ01. Next base: position 9,895 of record CAZHEZ010000229.1, read on the forward strand.
GTGCTGACTGCTTGAGCGAATTTGTTCTGATTGGCGTATTTGCGGGCTAGGTTCAAATAGGCTGTGTGCAGAGTGCTCAATTCTGCTGGCGAAAGGTGTTTGCCGCCACGCTGGCGATTTTCCAAAACGCCGATTGCTTGCTCTGTCTTTCCTCTAACCAGCATCACATCGGGTGTTTCTGGAGTAGAGAGGTCCCAGAGTTTGAGTACTCCAACAGCACCGATGACAAGGATGACGATCAGAGGCAGGATCATTTTGAGGGCATTGGGTGTCCATTCCGATTCATGGCGGTAGTGCGCGGCTGCTTCTTGTGCATAAGAGCCGGTGTTGCGATTTTCTCTTGCGCGCTGTCCTGACTCTTCCTGTCTTTGTGGTACCGCCAGCGGTGCCGAAATTTCTGTCCTTGGATTGGGCGCAATTTGATCTTGCCTGCTTTGATCGTATGATTGAGAGATGGCTGCAGCATTGGCCGGCTGCATGCGCAAAGTCGGCAAACTGTCTTCCGAGCCCGCTCCCGGCGTGGCATCAAAAGCCTGGCCATCAACTTTCGCCGGCTCACTGAGAGAAAGGAAGGCAGGTAGATCGGCATTGCTAAGCTCGATCAAAGAGGACGTGGAATCCAACTCTTTATTGCCGCTTGCACCTGCATAAGCCTGAGGCAAAACCGCATTCTCGTCTGTAATTTCGGCGGCGCTTTTGTTTGTTTGCTGGGCGCTTTTGGCTTTGGCTGCGTCTTTTACTTTGGTTTTAGCGCTGATAAAAACATCATGGGTGTCCGAATTCTGCCTGTGCGGTTTGTTTGTCTCGGTTGTAAAAAGCGGTGACACTGCTTCGCTGCCGGAGGAATCATCGCAGTTAGAGGCTGGAGTCGCCACCACTGAAATGCTTTCACCACATTCGTTCAAGACGCTCTTTAATCTGGTCAAAAGCGCCTCCACGCTCTGCGGGCGCTGAGCGGGATCCTTGGCCAGAGTCGAGGATATGACTGCTTCCAGTGCCGGCGGAAAATTGAGGCTTGGCTCCACATCGGAGAGTTTGGGCGGATCGTCATTGACGTGCAGGTACATCAGGCTGACCAGATCCTTTGCCGAAAATGGACGCTTGCCTGTCAGTGCCTCGAAAAGCACAATGCCGATTGAATAGATGTCGCTGCGCCCATCCACGTCGCCGCCCCGGCACTGCTCCGGGCTCATGTAGGCAGGGCTGCCGCAAATAATGCCATCTACCGTCAATTGGACAGGATCGATCGTGGAATTATCAGCCATTTTGGCGATGCTGAAATCGACCAGCTTGACGAATTCCTTTGTTTCCTCCTTTTCGACCAGCACGATATTGGGTGGTTTGATATCCCTGTGTACGATGCCCTTTTTGTGCGCTTCAGAAAGCGCTTCCAGAACCTGTTTGACAATTGTAAGAGTGCGGCGGACATCAAGACGACCCTCGGAGCTGAGCACTTTAGCCAGGGTTGTGCCGTTGAGAAGATCCATGACGAAATACGGCTGACCGTCGCCTGTCATGCCGAAATCGTATAGGGTGAGGAGATTGGGATGCTCGAGCCTGCTTATAGCCTTGGCTTCGCGGTGAAAGCGGACCAGTGATTCGGGGTCTGCGCCCAGGTAGCCGTGCAGAACCTTCAGCGCTACCTGCCTGCCCAAAAGTTCCTGTTTGGCTTTGTATACGCTGCCTACGGCTCCTTTGGCAATCAAGGACTCAACGCGATAACGCTCGTCTATAAGTGCGCCTAAAAGAGGGTCGTTCGGCAATGGAACGAGATACGAACCCTCATGCGGGCACAACTCTACCTCGTCGGCGAATTGTTTATGGCAATTGAGGCAAAGCTTCATGGGACTCGAACAAACAGGTTCTTTATATCTTTTTACCCACGCAGATATGTATTACTATCGCGCCCGCGTGCGTTAGGCTCCAAGCACCATATAAACACATATTCTAGGTGATGGAAAAAAGCGCCTAGTCTAAGACTATCCCCCTTACGGGCGATGCCATCGAGAATGGCTACTTACGAAG
>CAZHEZ010000230.1:0-11915 GCA_964531315.1 uncultured Candidatus Obscuribacterales bacterium
CGCCCACCACAGGCCATCCGCCTGTACCCGGTCCGTCCCAGGCATGCTGCGCTGATCCGGTTTCGCCCCGGCCCAGGAACCAACCAAGTTTTCCAGCCCGCCAATCGCCGGAAATGAAAAATTCTTTGGCCGGATATCCGTTGCATTGCGAAGGCTTGTATTCCGTGACTATCAAATTGCCCTCTCTGGTCACGGTGGGAGGACCACTGCAACCATTGTCCGCGGCTGCCACCTTTACTTGATCGTGCGGTTTGCTTTCGGCGATTTTCGGCAATTGCACAGTCATTAATCCTCTGCCGCCAGTGGCCGGAAGCATATCGTCGTAATTGCTCAAGAAGCTGATGTCTGCAGCATAGTCGCCAGGCATGGCATTGGCTTCCGTGCCCAGTCTGGTGCCGTGAACAGAGGCAATGCCGGCAAATGTATGAGGCAGGCGTCCCCGTAGATGATGGGCAAACTCTCCGCCAGAAGAGAATCCCGAGAGATAGAGTCTGTCGGCGTCAACCTTGACGGAACTGTTGTTCTTCAGTGAGTCGATCATCGATTTGAAGTAATCGACATCATCATATTTAGGATCGGTATCGCTGACACCGGCACCTGGAGAATTCCAGTCTTGTATTTTGGCCAGACCGCCGGAATAGGGAACATTATGTGTTTTAGATACTGGATAGACGACCATAAAGCCGTCGCCTGCCTTTTGTCTGGCATCGGCAATGGCGTCCATGCCGGTTTCGCCTTCCATCAATCCCTTGGCGTGGCCGTCTTGCACCCCATGGAGAACAAATAAAACCGGCAGAGGCTTTTTGCCGTCGTAGCCTACCGGTACATAAACATCATATTGGCGTTTGTCGACTGAGCCGTTGGCGTTCTTTACGTCGACACTCATATGATTTGTGGCGCCCGGAATCATAGTGTCGCGCCCGACAAATCCCTGAAAAGTGCCCTGGCTCAGCACTCTGTCGTCTGTTTTCAGACCGGCAAATAGAGCCTTTTCGCTTCTCTGATTAGCAGCGGGCACTTCAGGTAAGGCAAATTCGCCTTCCAACGGTGTAGCCATATTCAATTGAACCTCTGGGAGAACGAGGATGCTGCCCACGCCAAAATCTGCGTTTTGTCCTGCAAACTTTTCGGGAACAGTCTAAAGATACGCCTCCTCTTGACAAGAGTAAATGGTGGGATTCCCCTGCCATTCGTGTTTCTGCCATTGGTCGTCAAAGCCAAGCCCGGTGGGCGTTTCCCGGCGACGCCAGAGTCCGGCCAAAACTCAACCGATATCGGTTGAGTTCTTTAATTGACTCCCCCAAATTCAGGGTGTCAGGGACTATTTGACTCGTGCCAATTCCACTGTTTTTTTGGTGGTCATGTCCGGCTCGATCTGAGAGCCACCCACGTGCTTGATATTGTATATGGTGTCACGCTCGACCGGCGTGTAGCCGGCTTGCGAGATCAAGTATTCCATCTCTTCTTTAGCCAGTTGCAAGGGTGTCATTGCCCCTGCGGCATGCGTGATCTTCTCTTCGCCGATTGTTCCGTCCATATCGTCTGCGCCGAAAGAAAGCGCAATCTGGGCAATCTTCTCACCGAGCTGAATCCAATAGGCTTTGATGTGCGGGAAATTGTCCAGCAGCATGCGAGAAATGGCCACGTCTTTGAGCAGGTCATAACCGGTCGGTTCTTCCACTTCGCCTTTGATGGTCGTGCCTTCGTAGTAGCACTTGAGCGGAATGAAGCACTGGAATCCGCCTGTCTTGTCTTGCTGCTCGCGCAACAAAAGCATGTGGTCGACTTTGTTTTCAATCGTTTCACTGATGCCGGTCAACATGGTGGCATTGCTGTAAAGCCCCAGTTTGTGGGCTAGTCCATGAATTTCCAACCAAACAGGCGCTGGAGTCTTTTTGACGGCCATGCGAGCTCTCACGCCTTCGTCAAAAATTTCTGCACCGCCCCCGGGCATTGACTGAAGACCAGCTGCAATCAGGCGTTTCAGGCAATCTTCATAGCTGATTTTCTCGCGATCGGCTAGATACTCAATCTCGACTGCGGTCATCGCCTTCATATGAATGTGCGGGAATTTGGCTTTGATTTCTTTGAGAATCGTCTCGTAGTATTTGATGTCCGCCTGAGGTGTCAATCCACCTACCATGTGGATTTCGTTGATGCCGAGCGCAGCGCCTTTGGCGGCTTCCTCAAGCACTCTTTCAATCGACCACATGTAGGCTTTGCCTTTTTCGGCTGGGTTTGCGTACGAGCAAAATTTGCAAGTCTCACCGCAAATATTGGTCGGGTTGAGATGCATGTTGTGGATGTAATAGACGTATTTTTCTTTCTCTTTTCCAGCTCGTTTTCGGCGCGCAAATTCGCCCAGTGCGCCGATTACGGTCAGGTCATTGGATTGATAGAGGCGGATGGCATCGTCACGTGTGATGCGAATGCCGCCGACCACTTTTTCCGCAATGTCTGAGAGCGGATGTTTGCTCTCAATAATTCCTTCTATCGCCAATTCCACCTTTTCGTCCTCAAAATTCTGGTTGACTGGGGTTGAAAAAATGCTCTCGGTCCAAGTCTGGACTCAATTACAATGGGATTGATCCTATCACGCCGCCCAGTCCGGGCAGGCGGACCGGTAGCTGATGTTGAGATAATGTCTTGATCGAGATTAGATAAGGTTATTGTTGTTGGAAAAGACCTTCTATGGCTGCTCTGTCTGCTCGAAAATACGATGCACATTACAGGAGACTTGGCTTGATGCCTGGAGCTACGCCCGATCAAGTCAGGCAAGCAGCTGAGAAGCTGAAATTCAAACTGGAGCCGGCTCGGCTTAATGATGGTCCCCTCAAGGATATTGCCCCTTTTCGGCTGATTGAAATCGACGAATCGGCGCTTTTGCTTAGTGACTATTGGCAACGCCATAATGCCGCCCCGCCCAGCATTCAGAGTCGGGGCCTGGCAATTTCTCCCAGCCCTCCATCTCAGGTTCTTCTCGAAATTGCCTCGACCAAAGAGGAGACAGGCGATGGAGCTCTTGAGTTGGGTAATGAGACTGAAATAAGAAAACGCGAGTTAATTGGACCGCAAGAACCGAAGTTCAATTTCAGTTTTTTTCTTTTCAAGTGTGTGGACGGGCAAGTATCTCCTCATGCAGACGTGCTCAAATCCCGCTCGATCGTTGGCCTCATCCTTTTAGGATTGCTTTGGGTGATATTTCCTTTGGCACTGGCAAAATTGCTTGCCTTTTTCTGGCAAGGCATGGGAGTGGATAATTGGTTGGCCTATGTGACCATGCTTTGCCAAATCGTGCCAATTTGCTTCGTTGCGCCCCTGGTGATCTACGAATATGCTTTCTTTCGTCAGCTGCAATTTCCCTTTGCCGGCGCCTTGCGCAAGCCTTTGGAAGAAGCAATCGAAGATTGCATTGAAAGATTGACTGTGAAGTCTCCCGGCAATTTTGCCGGATGGACGGTCGAAAAAAAGCTCGTTGAAAAAAACGAGGACGGATTGAAAGGATCACTTGTCGCTTCCTATGCCGGTTTTGATGGAGACTCACCTTTGCCGCTCCGGCTTTATCTTGAGGTAGAGGAAGTCAGTTCACAAAGCAGTTTTCTCGTCTACTGGTTCGAATTGGACTGGCCCTTGCTTTTCAAAGGCAGAGCTGTTTCGCGCATCAAGTCGGCGCGCTTCGAGCTGGACAGATTGATCAAGGAAAGCTGAAAAGACTCAGCACTCAAACTCGGTGGTTTCAGGGTAGCCGTCGTCGAGCGGCACGTCGCCGTAATAAAGAAAGTCGTCGGCGTGCTTATTGCAATAAACGCCGTAAAATAGATACACTGCCGCCATGATGCCGTAAATTCCCAGCCAGAGCGCGAAAAATTGATTGGCAACAATCAATATTGTCCCCAGGACCACTCCGGGTGTGACGGCAACCACAGAGATGCGTACACGTTTGCCGTAGGAAAGCATGAGTCCCATGGTGCTGGTAAAGACTCTGCCAATGGCGCCTAATATCAGGGTTTGCGATGCCACCCAGAGGAAATGGATGGGCAGAAGAATTGCTGCCACTATCAGTCCAAACCAGGTTTTTAAGAACTTGATGAATTTGGCAACTTCCAGAGGATCGATGATTGACGAAAGGATTTTGTCGTAAATCCATTCCTTGACGAGACCTTTGCCGCGCACATAATGAGCGAATTTAGTTTCCCCGACCACAAGCGGCGCGAATTCGGCTCGATCGGCTGGCAGTGCGTCCGTTTTATCGAATCGACAAATAACATTGTCATTGACTGTGATTAGATAAGGCAATTCCTTGTCGATGGTAAGACGGCCATCCTTAAAGGTCATGGTCGGCAATTGCGGCAAAACCAATTTTTCCACCTGAGCAATTGCCACATTGGTCCAGGTGTGCACCCAAATACCGATGCATGCAGTCGACAAAAAAATCAGCACGAACAAATAGCCAAAGCCAATACCCTTCCATTCTCTAACGGCTCGGATATAGGCGTCTTTCGAGTAAAAGGCCAGGTAAAGTGTCCGAATTGTGTTAAACCAAGGCATTCGAGGTCTCTCCGGACTGGCTGCCGTTAAGTTCTAAATACCCCGATTGTCCCGGTCTTAGAACTTTTGGCTGTCTCTGGCTCTGAAGTACATCCTATCTCAAAGCCGTGTTTAAGCAATAGCTAAGTTGGCCTGACCTGTCATGGCAAATCCGGGCGCCAGTTCTTGTTTGTCAAAGAAGTCATTACATGATCCTGCCAGCGTCCATTTAGAAAGAGGTAGTCGCGAGCATAACCTTCCACGACAAATCCGAGACGGCTGAGCACCCTAGCGCTCTTTAGATTATGCGGCACGTAATTGGCCATGATGCGATGCATATTCATCTCTGAAAAAGCAAATTCTATTGCCCGGCCCACTGCTTCGGTCATATAACCCTGGCCTTGAAAGAATTGATCGATGCTGTAGCCGAGATAGCAGAATTGGGCGACTCGCCTGAGAATCGATGTGAAATTGACCGATCCGATCATGCCCGGGTCGAAATCGTGTTCTCCATTGCGGATGAAGACGAAGAGGTTAAGGCCTTGATCTTCTTCATATGCCTGCCTGTTTTTCAAAAGGCGATCTTGCCAGTGCTCCGGGGTGTAAAAGGACTCTGGCATGAGCGCATGGGAATTGGCGACATGCTCTCTATTTCTCAAATAGTAATCAGCGACGGCCGGCGCCTCCTCCGGGTCCGGCATTCTCAAAACCAGGCGTTGTGAATACAGAAGCGGGGGCATCTTCATTATAGTCATTTGACCGCCTCGGGTTGATATTCTGCAGTCAATTTTGTTTGTTCGCCCAGACTCTTAGCGACATCGTCTTCACTGATCCGTTTTACATGACAAAGAACGCGCTGGTGAATTTTATGAATGATTCCGTCTGAGAGGAAGCGCCAGTAAAAGTAAGGCTCCATGCGATTTTGATACCATGTGGTGCCTTCCAGATTGGTGCCGTAATGGTCATTTTTGCTAAGCAAAAACTGTCCTTGCCTGCTTACCATATAGCCATCTAAGTGGGGTGGATGCAGATCCTGATAAAGAGACATTTCATTCATAGGTCGCGCCTGCGAGGTGACAGCAAACCTGAGCAATTGCGGCGCTTGATAGACCGTAATCGGCTCAACAAAAGTGCCGGTATTAAATACACAGTGCCTGACTGCACCAACTCCGGTGCCGGAAATTGTTGCATGCGTGGGATAAGCGATGCCCATGCGAAACAACAACTCCTCTGGCTGCTCGAGAGGCGGAAAAGAGACCACTCGCTTCCAAACCTGATCTGGTGCAGCTTTTACAGACACAGCAGTACTTACTTTATAGGTGGGATTGGTAGCAGGGCTGTTGGCTTCCCACAAGGTCATAAAAGGCAAAAGTATGGACAGTGAAGCAGCGATTTTGGGCACTGCCTCGCTTGTACTGCCGCCCTGAATGCGGTAAGCGATGGAGCCTCCCAAAAGCGCTACAAAGGCAATCAGTGGCATGGCCATAATCAGGCAAAAAATGCCTTCTATATGAAAGACAATCACGCCCAATCCTGTAAGCATAAGGGACAGAAAGGAAGCCTGAAGGCAGGCAGCATACGACCGTCTTTTTTTGTATCCGTAAAGGATGGGTGCCAGAATGCTGACTGCAAATGGTGCGGCAATGAAAAGACTCCAGCCGTAATTGCCCAGAAATGAAGCGGCTCCATAAATGAAGGCCACCGCGGCAGGCACCGGCAAGCTTGAGGCTGAAAGCATTGTGTACCATTTGTCATCAGGGATGACGCGGTCCAACCATTTCCTGATGGCATTGTCCGCTTTGCCTGTTTGCAAACTTTCGACAACCGTCTCCGGCTCGCGGCTTAATTCGCCTTTTTTGAATGCTTTAGGCGGTGTTTGGGCAATTACATCCTTATCTTGTTTATTTTCAATGGCAGACTTTGAGCCGTAGATCAGGTCGTGTTCCGCTTCGTCCTTTTGCGAAGGCAACCAGGTCAAAATCTTGAAGAAAACCAGATTGGCCACGGGAAAGAAAAACGTGACCACCAGCCAGAGCGGCAATTGGGTAGCGCGCAGTCTTCTAATTGTCAAAACCGAGCCCGCCCAGACAAAAGGCAAAGATATGAGCAGCATGGTCGAATAAAAACGAAAGTCCGACGCTGTAATTCCTGTCGCTGTCAGTGAAAGAGCCGGTGCAAAATAATTGATGAAAGACCATTGTCTGTGGAAGATAAAATGAGACACTGACATGTCAAGGCAGTATTTCAGAACCATTAATGTTGCTCCCAGTGTGAAGTAGGGGGCGCGGTCAATGGTTCCATCCAGTCGATAAAGATCAGACAGCTTGATTTTGAGAGCGAAATTGGCCATTAAACTCAGGAAACATCCCATCAAAGCCGTATAAGGTGAAAATCTTAGCGCAGTTTATCGTTCATCTGACCACCCGTTTTTGTCTTGCCTAACTATGGGACAATCATTGACGGCTCACGAATGAGACGTTAGCAATTTGCAGATTAGTTTGACAAAGGCATTTCATTTGACCGTGGTTTTATCGACCACCCTATTTTGTCTGGTCGGTTGCTCTAATGCAGAGAAGAAAGCCGACGTCGCCAGCCTCATAAAATCATCTGTGGAAGCTCGTCTGATTGGGCACGAAGATCTGGCGGCCAATTACATTAAAGAGGCCTTTGACTCCTTGCCCCCTGTCAATACGCCGCAAAGAGTACTTGCAGTCGATCAGCTTTATTCTGAAACTCTAATTTTAGCCAAGGATCTAAGAAAATCCGGGCGCCTTTCACTTTCGGACACGCTTTATGACAAAGCCATCGAAATAGAACAGGAAAGCACGCTTTCTTCAAAGCAATCGGCCCGCAAGCTCAAACAGGAAACCGAAAAGATGTTTGACATTGAGGAAAATATTTTAGTCAAAGCTACAGGATCAAATGATCTCAGAGAAAGCGAAAACAGGCTCAGAAAAATTACTAAACACCTGGAGATGCTTCTTAAGCAAGGTGACTACGCAAAAGTTGAAAGTGATGGACAGAAACATTTGCAAATCGTTCGTAACGCATGCGGTACCGGCAGCCCTGTATACGAAAATGCTCGTCAAGTATACGTTTCTGCTCTGCTACGGTTAGGGATGTCTAAGCAGGCTCTGGACTTGATGGGAAGCGATGCCAAAGAGTTGAAGAGCTTTTCCGACAAAGATTTGGAAAACGCCGACGCCGAAGCGATACAAAATGCCTATTTTCTCGACAGATTTCTTTGCGAGTTTGCCAATGTGCAACTGCAGCTAGGGGATCTTTCCGGCGCAGAGAAGAGCGCACGGCAGTCGGTGGATCTGGCAGGTACTTTGGGTGGCAAGATGGTTTTGGAGAAAGCCTATGCAATGCTGGCCCTTTCCAGAGCGCTGAAAGCGCAAGGTGAATTTAAACCGGCTCTGGATCTGGCCGCAAGTGCGATGCCAATGATGGAGCAACATGGCGCATACCTTGAGGATAAAGTTCGTTGCCTTCAGGTGATTGCCGAAGTAGAGGAGACTCTTGATTTGAAGAAAGAGGCGGCAAGAGACTTCAATAAATTGATTGAGATTGCCTTGACGTCCCCGGTGACAGGGGATTCTCCCCTGGCTCTGGCAGTAGCATCGGCATACTTTCGTGCCAACGGAAATGAGAAAAAGTGTCTGGAACTAAAGAACAAGTCCATAGCCAATGCGATGAGCGAAGGAGACAAATTCGAGACTCGATCTGTTTTTAAAAAGCTCGGCGACAGTGCTCGGAAAGCCTCAAGGACTCAAGAAGCAGTATCCTTTTACGAGAAGGCTTTGCGCTATTCGTCGAAAAGCCAGGAAATGGAAATCAAAGAAAAGATTGCTAGTTGCAAATGAGATTTCGGTCCGACGTTAATAAGACAATTTCAATAATGCTTGCGGCAACGCTGTGCATTTGTGCTGGTTGTTCTCGCCTGCCTCAAGAAAATAACTTCAATAGTTTGATTCAGTCGTCACAAAAATCCCGGTCACTCGGGCATGAGGATGCGGCTGCAAATGATCTAAAGGAAGCATTTGAAAAATTGCCGCCGCGTGAAAATGCTCAGCGAGTGCAGTCGGTCAATCAGCTTTATCCAGAGATTCTGGCCTTGGCGTCGGCTCTCAGGCAGTCGGGCCGATTCTCACTGTCCAAGACTTTGTTGGACATGGGCATTGAAATTGAACCCGAGTGCACTATTGACGGAAAACAATCGGCCAGGGCGCTCAAAGAAGAGACAGAGAAATTCGGAGACATGGAAATTTCTCTTCTCAAAAGAGCCGACAAAGCAAAAGAGCTGAGGCAAGAACTCAAGCAATTGAAACACACCACAAAAGACTTGTCCAAAGCATTTTTGAATGGAGAATACAAACAAGTCGCACGCACTGGCAGAGCTCATCTTGAAACTCTTAGAAAAACCAGAGGTGCTGCCAGCAATGCTTATTGCGATGCACGCAGGATTGTTGTTCAGTCAATGCTCTATGATGATAATACTGACTCTGCGATTAAACTTTTGGAAGACGATATTCCTGAATTGAGCAACTTCAAAGATGAGGATTTGAAAAATGCTGATGAAGAGTCCGTAGAAAGTGCGCTTTTTCTCAGCCCGCTCCTCAGTCAAATTGCCGACTTGCAATTTTCTATGGGTAGATACCAGCAAGCGGAAAAGAATGCCAGGCGCTCATTTGAACTGGCGGTTATACTTGGTGGAAAGATGGATCAAGACTCGGCTTTGAGTCAGGTAGTGCTGGCCAATATATTGAGAGTGAAAGGCAAAGATAAAGAGGCACTGACAGCAGCAGAAAGCGTGATGCCTTATTTCGACAAGTCTAATGGAAGCCGTGAAAGTTGGCTGCGTTGCCTATTTACCATTGCTGAGCTGGAAGAAGCCCTTGGACAAACCCGAGCGGCAAAGAAGGATTTCGACAGATTAATCGAGGCAGCCGATCATAGCGCTCAACCAGGCAACTCTTGCATCGCTCTGGCATTAGCGGCTGCCTTCTACCGTCAGCAAGGCGATGAAAGAAAATATGTGCAATTGAGAGACAAAGCCATTCAATCGGCAGCCGGAAAGGGCGAGCCCAGAGCTTCCCTCAAAAGCGTGTATGAAACTTTGGGTGACTGCTCTCAGCGATTTTCGAAATTCAGCGAAGCGCTTGGTTTTTACGAAACAGCCTTGCCGTATGCCAATAAATTTCAGTCGGAAAGCCTTGGGAAAAAAATTGCGTCCTGCAAGAAGAATAAGTCTGTTGTATCTTATGCAACCATGCCTGCAATTAGATAAAACTGTTTCTCTTCTTGCTTTCTTTGGGGCTCGGTTTGACTGGTTTCAAACCGAGCTGAACCAATTGGCGTGCCACCAGATCGAAGAATTTCTGGCGGTCACCTGCACGTATGACGGCAAGATGATGTGCTTCAGCCAGGCAGACAGGATAGCCCATGCCCTTTTTAACCTGTGCTTTAACTGCCGTCAGTGCACTGTCCAAAAGCTCCTTATGGTCAAGCATCCAACGTGGAAATTCCAGGCGACAGGTCTCGTTGCCGACATTGAAATAAGTGAAACAAATTCTATGCTCGGCTCCCATCAATTTTGTTACCGAGGCACCCGAAAGAAAGGCCGCTGTGCGCTCTCCATATTGCAGCGATTTTGCCACCAGCTGTCGATCGCTGAGTGGCCAGATCTGCGAGCAAGGAAAGTCTTCTTCATTCAATTGTCCGCAGGTGTCTCGGCAGTGGCTTTTCTCGTAAGGGCAGATATACACGCGTAAATCGTTGACGAGGTCGGCGCTGCGGCTGTTGCTCAGATAGCCAAACATGGGAATGCCGGCGTCATGAAGCAGCTCGAACTGATCGGCCATTCTTTTTAAATAGGTCTCGATGTAACCGCCGGGCATTTTTTCCACCGACCACGGTATCAATGATCCGTCTAAAAGGGCCACCACCGGAGCCCCTCGTAAAAGCGCCTGCAACGAGAGCTCGACCAGCTTTTCCAGTTCCAAAATCTGGCGCTCCAGTGAAACATACAGTTCATCAATATGCATCCGCCGCCTGTCCACAAGCGGGTAGAGGTCTTCATCCGTATGGAAAAGACGGGGCTCCGTATCTAAAACAGGCGGCGCCTTGATTCCGTAACTGATTACTACAGACCCGATATTGAGAAGAAAGCAGTGATGTATTTCGTGGTGGCTCGGCATAATCTGTGAGCCGTCCACGGCAGTTACTGTCACCGGCTGATCGACCGCCCTCTGTCCGACGGCAATGTTTTTGTCGATCGGCTCCAGGGGCAAGGCCGTCGGCCACCAGGTCCAGGCTTTATTGCTATCGAGTTTTTCTAAAAATACTTCTTTGTTTGCCTGCGCACTTATGTACGCGGCAATACCCGCCTCCAATGTTTCTTTTTTCGAAAGAGCGGTGGGCAGGCCGTCCGTCCCTACTTGCTCAATTTGCTGAATCAGTTTGCGAAAATCCAGCATTAGGCGTTGCCCTCTGCTGCGCTCAATTGCTCACGTCTGAGCTTTTCTTCATGCCGTTTTAAGATCGCCCGGATCTTCTGAATAGGACTTTTGATTTCCTTTTCATTTTTCAATTGTGCGAAGGCTTCGGAAAAACATTGATCGGCAGGAAATTTTTCAGAAATTCTCTTCAATAGTTTTGAAAAGCTGTCTAATGATTCAAGTGATTCTCTCAAAAGCTTCGAGGTCGCCTGCTCAGGCTCTTCAATGACGGTGACAACCAGATATTCGTCAAGCGAAACGGCCACCGGTTCGTGATTAATATCAGTCTTTCTGAATTCAATCTCTGCCGCTGGTGGTGGCATCATGGGCGGTGACAATGAGGCCAGTTGAAGAAACAAGTCACAGACTGAAATAGACAGGCTGTGCGCGCTTTTCAATGTGGACGGTTGGGCTTCCAGGTATGGCGAACTTGGTTCTACAACCAGGTAAACAAAGTTATTTCCGAGATGAAAATCGAAGAGTTGAGGAAATAAGGCCATGCCTGTTTCTTGTATTGACGAGAGTGTTTCTCTCAGGGATTCGATTTTATTTCGAGCAGGCAGGTTCTGAAAATTCAGGCGTTTGATCAAAACCTGGCGTGAGCCCGCCCACATGTCCTGCGCTGGCTGGCAAGCAGCCTCAAGATTGTCACCTGTAAAAAAATAGCGGCTCAACCAATCACTAAGCCGTTTTTTTTCCGGGTCGGCAAGTTGAAGGTACTGATCTCGGATAATTGTTTCAGGGGCAAGCAACCTAAAGGAAAGGCTCAATTGGGGCAAAATGGGACGTCTTTGATTCTGCCTGCTGATTTGCCGCGTCAGTCGCTCCATTACCACTGTCGATTCCTGCTTCTGGGTGTCAGGCAAATAGATGAAATACAGTCCTTGA
>CAZHEZ010000231.1:0-11554 GCA_964531315.1 uncultured Candidatus Obscuribacterales bacterium
CGAGCATGGGCGGTTTGCTGGCGACACTTCTGTCCCAGAGAACAAAAAGAGTAATTGCGCTTGTACTTTTAGCGCCTGGATTCGGAATCGCCGGACGCTGGAAGGAATTTCTCAATGAAACTGAGTACGAGAATTGGCAGAAGAAGGGCGAGCATTCGTTCTATCACCATGCCTACGATGCGTTTATGCCTTTAGGTTATGAATTCGCCAGGGATTTGCAGCGTACCAAGACAGAAGACCTGGTCGTTGATCGACCGTGTCTTATTTTTCACGGTGAACATGACCAAACCGTTCCCATTGAAACAAGCAAACGATTTGCCGCTCTAAATAAGGATGTGGACCTGCGCATTCTCGATGACGATCACCAGCTGTTGAATTCGCTCGATTACATGCTCAGTGAGTCATTGCAGTTTTTGCGAGCGCATCGATTGATTTAGAATTGAAATATTATCGGCAGGTAATAAGAAAGAGGCACCGGTAAAAACCAGTGCCTCTTCTTTTGGATTAGGTACTCTCTTGGAGCCTGAGCTTAGCCCATACCGCCTTCAGCAGAGGCCGGTGCAGCTACTTTCTTTTTCGCTGACGACTTTCTGGCGGTTTTCTTCTTTGCTGGTGCCTTTTTAGCGCTGCTTTTCTTGGCTGTGGCCTTTTTGGCTGTAGCTTTCTTAGCTGGTGCTTTTTTGGCTGCTGCTTTTTTCTTAGGGGCTGCTTTTTTAGCTGCTTTTTTGGGAGCGGCTTTCTTAGCTGCGGCTTTCTTCTTCGGAGCTGCTTTCTTAGCTGCTTTCTTAGGAGCTGCTTTCTTAGCTGCTGCTTTCTTAGGAGCTGCTTTCTTCGCTACAGCTTTCTTGGCGGCTTTTTTAGGAGCTGCTTTCTTAGCTGCTGCTTTCTTAGGGGCTGCTTTCTTCGCTACAGCTTTCTTAGCGGCTTTTTTAGGAGCTGCTTTTTTGGCTGTTGCTTTCTTAGCAGTTCTCTTCTTTGCGGCTTTCTTCGGCTTAGCGGCTACTGCGCCAGCTTCGTCGCCCATAGCTGCAGCTGGATTTACTTTTTTAGCTGCTGCTTTTCTTTTCTTAGGTTTAGCTGCCATTTTTTCTCCTCCCGAGAATTGTTATGGCGGTTAGGAAAGTTGCCTTGCACTGGACTGGTAAAAGTTTTGTGCTTAGAACCGTGTCACTGTCTCTATTTGAGTCGGACCCTATGCCACCATTGATACTAAGAGTACTAATTTCAATCAATTTGCACTCTATCAATCACACCACACGTTTAATACATTACTTTCTATCGGCCAAAATTGCAATATATGGATCGATGCGTACAAGCGATCGATTTGCTCGAAATCACCGATCGAATCTCGATCGTATTTCAATGAAACCCGCATGAGAGGCTATTTCTAAATAGGCACCATCGCTGATGGCCCCCTGCTTGGGGGAGGAAAAAAAATTTTTTCGCGTTTGAAACATTTTTTTCGCCGAACCGGATCCTTCAGAGTCAAGAAATTCAATTTCGACCACCTTCGCAGTCTCGGAAAAAAATCTCGACGACATCATTTTGTGCGATGCGAAAAACGGCATGAAGAGCCAATTTTGAATGGTCGCTTCTAGTTGATCAATGAGCACATTGAGAGTGATGATTTGACCTTTGCGATTGGTCTTCGGCAATGTCCTATCAGCTTTGCCCAATCTGTGAAAAAAAATCCCAACGTATTTAACATGCATATACACTTTCTGAAAATTTGAACAGAAAAGGTTGGCTGAGAGAATAAAGCGCCGAATTTTTTTCACGCTTGAATCCAAGTTCGGAAAACATGAACCTGTTTACGTTTTAGAGCTCTGCTCAAGTTCAGAACGAATTAGTGCCCATCCGGGCAAAATTGAAAATTGATTGGCGATGATTCCCGCAAACCTATGCTCTGCTTCTAAAACAGAACCGCTTGCGAAAATTATTTCTGTCCGACAAATCCGAAGGCGGATCGGAAACCTTCCGTCTGCAATTGTGGCAAGTCTGCAAAATCAATCACGTCATGATCAATCAGTCTTTCGTATTCGCCCGGAAGCGTGCAGGGCGCAGGGTTTCGACCGGGATTATCCGTGCAAATCGCAATTGCTACTCCATATTCCTTGCAGCGCTCGAAAACTACTTTCAATTCACTGAGATCCTTTATCGAACCAGTCTGCAGATAACTGGTCGGGCATACTTCCAAAGTGATCTGACGTTTTGCTACTTCCTTCAAAAGATCCGGCCGCGAAAGCGGAATGTGAATTCCGTGACCGATTCGGTCGAGCACCGTAAAGTAGTCTGGGTGCACGTTATCGGCGCTCGTCTCACCCAGGTGACAGGTGGTTTTGAGACCGAAGGATCTGGCCTTGCGCAGTAAATTTACCCAGACCTCATATTTTTCCGGATCGATCTCCGGCCCAGCCAGATCAATTCCGACAACAGGTCCCAGGTTATCTTTTGCAACTTTGAGAATGGCCTCATTGAGATGTTGGGGAAGTCTGCGATCGAGGCAGAGGATTTGTTTGACGGTAATGGGATAGTCAGCCGGTCTTACGTTGGCACTGATGATCTCGATGATCTCTTGCATCAACTCCACTCGGCGCTCCGGAGTTTGAGTGTGATCGGTTCGAAAGTAAGGGTTGTATCGCAATTCGAGATATTGCAGATTTTCAAAAGTGTACGCACCTCTGCAAAGACGTTTGCAGAAGTAAGGGAGATGCTTTGCGCTCTGCAACTCTTCTACCAGTGTGTGGATTTTTACGAATTCTTCGAGAGTTCTGCATTGCCGCGTGAACCAGGTGTAAAACCCCTCGTAATCAGGAAAGTAATTCAATACGGCATGATCTTGCAATTGCAGAAATTTGTAGATGATTCTCGGGTGTAATGCGCCGCCGAGATGGCGATGAAGATCAGCGTATAAAGCCATCAGGTTTCAAACTCACTTACGAAGGGACTGCCGTTTTATTCGATTCAATTGTATAGAATTGCAGCACTTATTTTTGGAATTTCGAACTCACTTGCACTGTACTATATATATGGAACGTCATACAAAAGGGCCGCTCTAATCATGAAAACCAAGTCCAGGGTTACGATTACAGCCTTTCTTTCGCGAGCGCTCCAGTTGACAATGCTGTCAGCGGCGCTGGTTTCAATTTCTCTTTTTCAGACCACAGCACCTGCTCTGGCGAGTGATCCTGTCGTTTGTGTGAACACAACCAAAGGACCAATCTATATTCGCGTTTTCATTGGCATGGTCCCCAATACAGCCGGCAGTTTTCTTGATCTGGTGCAGCGCGGATTTTACACGGGTTCGTGCTTTCATCGTGTCGAGAAATGGTGCGTTCAAGGCGGCGGGCCGGGCGGCAATCCGAACGGAATTTTCGTCAACCCGGACACCGGTCAGCCAAGACGTTTGAGACTGGAGATCAATCGCAGTTTGTCACACGGCGGTCCCGGTGTTGTAGCGATGGCGCGCACCAGCGATCCAAACTCGGCCAGTTGCCAGTTTTACATCACCAAAGAAGCAACACGTTTTCTGGATGGTCAATACGCCATATTCGGAGGCGTAGTCCAGGGAATGAATACCGTTTACGCGATTCGTCCAGGTGACGGCATCGTGTCGGCGGAAATCGTCAACTCCGGCGCTTCTGAGCCTGCTCAACCACCGGTGCAGGAGGTTGCCCCCAGCGCTCCTCCCACTCGCGGTGGCAGAGGTGGAACGCATGTCCCGCCCGTGCAGCAAAGCAAGCCTGCTGACAGCGGATTCTAACTTATTTTATTTTTGTATCTGCCACCATATTTGGTGTCAGATCAAAAACGGCTTCGCTGACAAAATCCTTGGCCAAATTCCTGCTAGTCAAGTGATAAAAGGGGGCTTGCCAAGCGTTTTGCCTTTGTGATTGGTGTGCATAAAACAATTAGCGAATTGCGTTTGACGTTTATATCAATGTTGTGAGCGGTATTGACCGCACACGGCAGACTTTTGTTCGGATTAGGAGGCTTCTATGTCGACCCGTTTCAAGCGGGCACTACTTTCGTGCCTTTTTATACAGACTTTCGTCGCCGCTTCAGTGCCTGTGATGGCAATGGAGCCGACGTCTCTGAATTTAGGACCAGGAAATAACTTGTCGATTTCAATAGATGGTCCGATCGACCCATCTATTGAACAGACTGAAACAGTAAAAACTCAAAATGTGGTTGTCGACACTCCCACTGGCTGGGATCAACTCAGTCCGGTCACAAGAGCATCAGCGCCGGTGACACCCAAGCAGGCGCCCCTGCCTGGCTCCGGACTGCAATTGCGCGTCAATCATCCCAGCGCCAACCAGAAGAAAGTCCAGTCTGGCGTCGCACCAAAAACTCTCGGCTTGACTATTCTGCCTTGCGAAACGGTTGATACCGACAATGCCAATGTCACCGTAGTCGATAATGACCTCGAGAAAGAAAAAGAGTCTTTAAAGACAGATACTTTTTCCACTGCCACTGAAAGCGCTGCAGCCGATGGCAGCACCAAGATTTCAGCCGGTGCACGCTTTTACGTCACCGTCTTATCGACTCACAATAGTCATACGGCTAAAGTGAATGACGCCGTTGAAGCTCGTTTGAAAAATGATCTCGTAGTCGGTGGAAAAGTCGTAGCCAAAGCAGGCAGCAAGGTTGTCGGTAGCGTAGTCAGTGCTGAGCCGGCCCGTCGCATGCTTCATGCAGAACTTTCCGGAAAAAGATGGATGAGAGCCAACGGCGCGTTAGGGCTCAATTTTAACGAAATAGTAACCGACCAGGGAGAGCATCTGCCTCTTTCTGCTCAACCTGCACAACAAGCGCGCGTAGTGAAAAACATAAATGACGGTCGCGTACTCGGTGTCAATCACAATGGCGAATTGGCATCTCCGCTTTCCATTCAATTGAAACATCAGGCCGCTCACCTGGCCATCCGCGCCGCTGCTTCGGCCGGCGGAGTGTTCAGTTTTGGCATTGTGCCTGTGGCTTACGGTGTGGTCGGCGCCATGAATCCTTCATTTGCTTTTATGCATCCGGTTGGTAAAAATGTTCGCCACAGAAGATTGAAGGGATTCGGCATGGGCCTGGTGGCTGGAATGCCGGGCGGATTTTTGATTGCCGACTCGATCATCAAAGGTCAGGAAGCGATTGTAAAACCCGGTGATGAATTTCTCGCTGAGTTCAAACAAGACTTTACCGGAGAGCCGGAAACCGATGCCAGTATTCTGTCTTCGGGTCAAGGTCAAGTGCACGGACAGGTTTTGAAGACGAACGGTCAATAACCGTTCAAACGCAACGCAGATCAAAGAGGGTGCCCTGATCAGGTGCCCTCTTCGATTCTTTAATGGGTTTTTTCAAAATATCTTGATGTTTTCTCAATGCGCGTTGGCCATACGCATCGACATGATCAAGTTGGCATCGCCTGCTTTTGCAGTCAATTTCCCTTCTTGCATCAAGCCCCTTTCCTCAAGCCAGGCCTCAAATTCCGGCGCCGGTCTCAAGTTCATCAGCGCCCTCAATGATGCTGCATCGTGGAAGCTGGTCGACTGATAGGAAAGCATGACGTCGTCGCCCATCGGTACACCCATGAAGTAATTCACGCCTGAAAGTATAAGCAGCATGGAGAGATTTTCCAGATCGTTCTGATCGCTCGTCATGTGATTCGTATAACAAGCATCGATACCCATAGGAACGCCCAAAAGCTTGCCCATGAAGTGATCTTCGAGCCCGGCCCGGATCATTTGCCGGCCGTCTTTCAAATATTCAGGTCCGATAAAGCCAACCACATCATTGACGAGGAATGGATTGAATTGTCTCGCCAATGCGTAGCAACGTGCTTCCAGGGTTAGTTGATCGGCACCCTCATGCGTGTGAGAAGAGAGTTCCGAACCCTGACCGGTTTCAAAATACATGTACTGCCCACCGGCTACACGAGCCAGTTTTGCACCAAGAGCCGTGCATTCTTCGAGCATGCCGTTGTCGATGCCGAATGCCTTATTGCCTTTTTCGCAACCGGCGATGCTCTGAAAAATCAGGCCCGCGGGTGCGCCTCTTTCAATCGCTTTTAACTGCGTTGTGAGGTGACTGAGGATGCAATTTTGAGTCGGCAGGCATAATTCTTCGATCAAAGCATTAGTCGCCTCCAGGAGCCTAGCAACTGTGTCTGGTGTGTCATATGCCGGATTGATTCCTATTACCGCATCACCGACTCCGTACGACAGACCCTCGTAAATCGATGCCATGATTCCGTCCACAGAATCGGACGGATGATTCGGTTGCAATCTGATCGCCAACCGGCCTTTCAACCCGAGAGTCGTTTTTGCTTTGGCAACCACTCTCAGCTTGCCAGCCGCCAAAACCAGGTCCATATTGGACATCAGCTTGCAAACGGCGGCTGCCATCTCTCCTGTCAGCGCTTTGCCGATTTTTCTTTCGGTAAGAGTTTCCTCGTCTTCAGCAAGCAAAAATTCTCTCAGCTCGGCGACAGTCCACGATTTGATTTTTTCAAATTGCTCCTCGTCGAGATTGTCGTCGACGATACGCGTTACTTCGTCGCGCTCATACGGCATAACCGGCTCACTGCGCAGTTGCTGGAGCGTCACTTGAGAAAGCAATTCTTTGGCGGCAACTCTTTCCAGTTCAGACTTGGCAGCTATGCCTGCCAGAATATCGCCTGACTTTTCCTCGTTAGCTTTCGCCAATAAGTCTTTCAGATCGACAAACTCAAAGTTTTTGCCGCCCGCTTTTGTCGAGAGGTTCATGCGCGGTTTCCCAAATAAACGCCAACGCATACACAGGAAGGCACAATAGTGTACCTTATCAAGGTTGATTCTGTATTTTGATGCAGGCAGTCAATATCAATATGTTTGACACGCCAATCGAATCAAAATGGATTTGCGCGACAGCTTTGAACCCGATCAGTTCCAATTCCAAGCCCAGGCAAGAAGACGCGGCGGATTTCACGTCGAAGACTCCGGCTCGCGTCCAGGTCGGACGTGCAGGGACTCGCCCGCTAACGCGTACCTGGCTTAAGTTTCGCGTCGATCATGCGCTCGCCCGCGACGCCGTTTTGAGCGAGTTGTCCGACCACTTCATTGAAAAATTTGCCGTAGTCAATGGATATCCATATGTGCAGTCTTTGGTTTCATCTAAAGACGAATTCATACAATTTCCACCACGCGGAAAAGTGGTGGACGAAAAAACACTGGCCCAACTGAAAAACACATGCTCGTCGGGCCATGACGTGCAAATCGTGGTCAGCGATGGACTTTCGGCCCGGGCCGTGGAAAAAAGCGCAGGCAATCTTTTGCCCATGATTGTCGATGGGCTGAAGATGAACAATATCTCCCTGGGGCTTCCGGTGATCGTGCGTTATGGTCGCGTGGCAGTCGGCGATCAGATTGCCTTTGCTTTAGGAGCACGCCTGGTCATCAATCTGATCGGCGAACGCCCCGGTCTGTCTTCTTCAGAAGGGCTTTCCGCCTACATCACTTATCACCCATCGCCTCAAACAATCAGCTCCGATCGTACTGTCGTCTCCAATATTCACGAGCGCGGTACGCCGCCGGTGGAAGCAGGCGCCTATATCGTCCGATTGGTCAAAACCATTCTGGAGCGTCAGGTCTCCGGTGTCGAATTGCAGAAGCTGAGCTGAGTTGGTTGAATCATGGCGACTTTTCTCAGCGTCGGAATTGATGTCGGCACGACGTCCACCCATCTTACCTTTACGCGATTGACAATCGTCAATGTCGCTCTTGTGAATCAATCTCCTCTGCCCAAAATTGAAAATCGGGAAGTGATATTTCAAAGCCCGATTCACCTGACGCCTCTTACTGCAGATGGAAACATTGATGCAGAGGCGGTTTTCGCCTTAATCGGCCAGGAATATGAAAGGGCTGCCATCAAACGTGATCACATCAAAGTGGGCGCCGCAATTGTCACTGGTGAAACTGCACTCAAACGCAATGCACGCGAGGTGATAGAAAAACTTTGTCTGCTTTCCGGCGATCTGGTTGCAGTTAGTGCCGGACCTCATCTTGAAGCCCTGCTCTCGGCTCGTGGATCCGGCTCTGCAGCTGCGTCTCAGCAAAATCGTTCGACAATTTTGAATATCGACATCGGCGGAGGAACGATGAACCTGGCCCTTCATAAAAATGGCGCTCTCGTTTCTACACATTGTCTTGGTATAGGTGGACGATGCGTGCAATTGAAACCATTTCTCGAGCGTGCAGGCCAGACTTTTGAAATCAGCCAGATAAACGCTAGCGGTAGGTCTTATTTGCCGGACAGGTACAGCGTTTCCACTCATGCACCTGGAAAGTCTGCGCATGCCTGCCAACCAATTGTCACAGTCGATAAATTGACACTCGAGGATCTTCACCAAGTCGCAAATGCAATTGCATCAGATGTGGTCGATTTCATAATTCAGGTTCCGGGCCAGACGAAGTTGAAACAACTTCCCCTTACCAGTTCTGAAACCTCCTGGTCCCCACCTGACGAAATCTGGCTGTGCGGCGGCGTTGCAGAGTTTATGCTGGATGCCAATCTAGATAGATTCAAATTTTTGGATTTGGGCGGATTGCTTGCCGACGCTCTGGTTTCAAAACTGAATGCCGCCGGTCTCCTTTTCAAAATTCCTCCTCAACCAATTCGCGCCACAGTTACAGGCGCGGGAATGTATTCGATGCAAGTGAGTGGATCGACCATTGATTTCGACATCGATCAGCTGCCCTTGCGCAATGTGCCACTGGTGCGACCTTTCGAGCATTTCAACCAGATGCTGAATAGCGAAGAAGTGGGGGCACGCATCCAGGCGGCCACCAATCGCATCGATCCCGAATCACGATTGCCGACCATCGCATTTGAATTGCCCAGTCTGGAAACTTCACTCGATTATGTTTCGCTCAAAGAAATCGCCAGCGGGTTGGCGCTAACGGCAAAAAATATGCCACGTCTCAGACCCTTTGTTCTCATTCTTCAAGAAGACCTGGGAATGGCGCTGGGGCAGCTTTTCCGGCAATCAATGCAGATTCTGGAAGGGAGCGAACCGGAATCCGTCTTAGCCTGCCCACTAATAGTTTTGGACGGTATCGAAACCGCAGATGGTGATTTTATAGATATTGGCAAACCAGTCAGTCTAGATGCAAACGGAATCGCGCGCACAGTTCCGGTTGTTTTGAAAACGCTCGTCTTTGGATCCAACTCGACTGGATTGTAGCCCGAGCGTTGCGCGCGCTTGAGAATTGCCGCCTGCAAGGAGGCAGCTACGTTTAGAGCCCGGTCTTCAATCGAATATGCACTTCAACTTGAGGGCGTCTTTCAGTCTCTCCAAATATTCCTGGCGCGAAATTTGCAGTGCGTTGAAGGTACTCAAGTGATCCGTAACGTATTGAGAATCGAGCAGAACGAAACCGCGCTCTTTCATCCGTTCCACCAGATAGACCAGGCAAACTTTTGAGGCGTCTGTGGCGATGTGGAACATCGACTCTCCCATGAAAGCGCCACCAATGCTGACGCCATAGAGCCCGCCCACAATTTCACCGTCTTGATATGCTTCCACCGAGTGAGCAAATCCATGTTCGTGGAGCTCTATGTATACACGCAAAATCTCCTCAGTAATCCACGTACTATCTCTTTGCGCGCACAAACGCATCACGCCTTCAAAATTGCCATTCACTCGCAAATCGAATTTGCCTTGACGAATTGTGCGCATCAGCCGTTTGGACGCATGAAAATCATCGAGCGGAATAATGCAGCGAGGGTCGGGGGAATACCAGCGAATGATGCCATCATCATGACCCATTGGAAAAATGCCGGCGGTATATGCTCGCAAAACCAATTCAGCGGTGAACTCAGGGTCCAATTTTTTGCGAATCCATTTCATATCATTTCATCGGACTACTTTTTCGAGTCTGGCGTGAGGCTGCGGATAAATGCAATCAGATCCGTCATGTCCTTGTCGTTCAACTGCGCCTTGCTAAAGGCTGGCATACCGGCCGTCGGCACTCCCTTTCTGATTAGATGTTCTATTTGCCCATCTTCTTTATAGCGTGTCAGAAAGCCCGCCCCTTTGAGCGGTCTATAAGGATGCAGAGTATTGCCGCCATTGGGGTGGCAGCCGGCGCAGGTCAGTCTCTCGAAGAGTTTTTGTCCGTGAGCGACCTGGGTCGGGCTCGACTTCACTTGGTTGGACTTGAGAGTAACCTTGGGCTTTTCTATTGCACGCTCTGCCGGCTTTTGCGGCTGGGCAGCTTCCGTCCTTGCAAAACAAAGAGGTGCCAGCGTGATTGCCAGGACCACCAAAACCTTCGAACCAATGAGCAATTTTCGAGACAACGTAATCTGCGTGGACCTCCAGACCTTGCAATAGATTCTATCCTGTCGGCAAAGCCATGGCACGAAATTGAAAAAGCGCTGTCTGGATAAGACCGGTGCGGGAAATACGTATTGCAAAATCAGATGAGAAAGCCTAGTTTGAGAGAGCTGTATAAGCATCTTCCTAACTCCCCACCTATCTCCGAAAGCAATTTCTGCTTTGATTTTGCGCGAGTTCTAGCGCAATCTACTTCTATCAATGTTTGGAACGACATATGTCTATTTTTGGCAGAAAATCTGACCATCGTGCTTTCGGCGCCTCTGATGGTTTTTCGGAAGGTTCCTCCGCTTCTGGCGAAGGAGGTCTGCAAAAGCAAGCAGGAAATCTGCTTTGCGATCGAGATTGCAATGCTGCATTTGCCTCGCGCATATCTGCAGGCAGTGCAGAAGGGACCTCCGGCGGCGCCAGGGCTACGGAATTGCCATTAGAAAAGATGGCTCACAATGCAGACGGTGAGGTGCTCAAAGGCATGAATGCCTCAGCGGAACAGACGGCGATGATGTTGGATATGAATCCCACTGCCGATCTTTATGCCCATCTGGAAAAGATCGATCAACAAGCGGCCGTTGATCTTGCCGTCAAAGACCAGAGAGTGGAGAGACTTGCACTAGATAGTGACAATCTTGCCGTCAAAGACGAAGTGAAACAGAGACGCTACGCTGTTTCGGCCTCGTAGCCGGCGCGTTGCACGCGCCCAAAAGCCGCCTGCAAGGCGGCAGCTACAACATCATGGAATGGTAAACCAGAATTTGCTGCCTTCCTGGACTTTGCTCTGGCAGTGAATGCTTCCACCATGCAATTCCACGAGCGCTTTGCATATTGCCAAACCCAGCCCTGTGCCACCACTTTTAGTGGCATCGCTGACGGAGACCTGTTGAAAACGTTCGAAGATGTCTTTGAGCATATTGTCAGGAATGCCTTTGCCTTTGTCTATGACAGCGATTTCTGTGACATTCATCGACTGAGTCGCGGTCAATTCCACGGTTGAGCCTTCAGGCGAGAACTTTATGGCGTTGGTGAGCAGATTGACAATAATCTGCGTCAGTCTGTCTGGGTCGGCAATGACCTGGATTTCATGGGCCTGGTATTCGACTTTTACGTCATAAAGTGCCGCAAAAGATTCCACCTGCTCGGTGGATTGCTTGAATACTTCTCTTAAATCGACATCCGACTTTTCCAAAGTGA
>CAZHEZ010000232.1:0-3100 GCA_964531315.1 uncultured Candidatus Obscuribacterales bacterium
GCGATTGCTAGTTCGTAAGACTGCGGGCCCAGTCCCGAGTAAATCAGCGAGTTTAATTTAGCCACCGTCTCCGCAAGTTTCAGTTGTCTTGCTCTCATAAGCATTGCAACTGCAGGAGTCAGCGAGGAGAAGAAGATGACGAACATGAGTCCGCCACCAAATATAATGGCAATGCCGGCTACATTCGATGGGATTGGTCCAAAGTTTATACTTTCAATGCCGTATTTGATCCCCATAACCAGCGCGACCATGACCAATATCGGCAGTACAGGTTTCAATTTCCCTGAATCTGCCTTTGTATGCCGCAGTTTGTTATTCGTGTAAACTGCCGCGTTTTTTCTGCTGGTAATGCTACTCTTATTTTTTCCATCGTCGGTAAAGACAAGGAATGCGAATAGTAACGCCCCTGCCAGACAAGACCATACACATACGCCGTTGTAGCCGGTCTCAAGGCACGCCACTGATGGCTCGCCGGGTTTGTAGTGAATTTCAATTGGTTTGTTTGATTTATAAGCGGCGATCAACTCGTTCTGATTGCGCAAAACTACGCCGCCAAATTTAATGCGGTCAGACGTCAGGCTTTTTCCATCGACGGAATATTGGTACTTAATATCGGCTTCGTCACGCTGTCCGTTTTTGGTATGTACCGTCTTTATGGTGGACGTCGTCACCTTGCCTTTGACTGTCGGCCATTTTTCACTTGCCAGACCCTGCATGCCTTCGTTTAACGCATAGCCGGCCAGAATAAGAGCAACCACAATACGTAAGAACTGGAGAACAAACGACAGGTGATTCGACACTGCATTCATCTCGCACCTCACTTTTAGAAACTTGCGCCAGGGCGTGGGAAGAGGAGGGCTAAGCGCAGGCGGCTTAGTCTTGGAATGAAACTGATAGAGCGGGCTCAGGATTTCCTGATTGTATTCCTGTGCTTGACAACTTGGTCGAATCGTAACAGAGCCTTCATTTTTGATACTTCCAGGCTACGTGTGTGCGGAGTCTACGATCGCATCAAACTCTTTGGTTTCGGTCACTGCGCTGGCGCTCAATTTTGTCTTCAAATCTTTCGTGCCAGCAAATTATAGTTTCTTCCTGCGCATTTAAATTCGTCCACGATGCGCATGCCCAGCTTGTTGATATGGGCCGCAAGTGAGCGTGGATTGGCGTCGTCAACGAAACAGATTGATACCTCAAAGTCTTTGCCTACTGTTGCAAAAAAGGAATTGTAGAGTTGCTCGAAAATTCCCTTGCCGCGTTCAGCCTTTGCAATGCAAATCGGCCCGGAAATGACGATCTTATATTCAGAGAGCGGCTTGCCTTCAAACATGATTGACTCAGTCCGTTTCGCCAGGAGTTTGAGCAATTCTTTTGCCTGGTGCAGTTCGAGGTGCGAAGCGCAAAGATATCCGGCTAGCTTGCCGTCGTCTTCAGCTACCATCACCGCCACGTCCTGGTCGAAGGTTTTGAAGTCGGTAGCAGTGAAGTCTCCCTGAACAAACCCGTCCTTTAGATCGGCGCCCGAAACCTTGCCCAGAAGGCTTTCATTTTGGATGGCAATAATCTGCTCGATGTCGGAATCGTTCATCCGGCGGCAGTTTACGGACATTTGCTGGTTCGACTCCCGTTTCCTCTGGTTGCTCATTATCCCGCACTGGCGGGCGACTCGGGCTGGCTAACATTAAATCGAGGCGCCGAGCGAAACTTCTTTTGGGTCACCGTGTATTGGCATTAGGAACGCGGCTGAATGATGTTTGCTGGGAGGCAAAGGGTGATGAAAAATCGTGAGACAAGCGATGACAAAAGGGGTCTATTTGGCAGGAAAACAAGCTTGGTGCTGGCATTTGGGGCGGGGGCGCTGATTGTGGGCGTACCATTTATCGCTCCGGTGCTGGCTGGACCACTTAACAGTGACAGTCTGGTCGATCCGGAATTTGAGAATGCTTTGCGCAAGCACGTTGAGAAGCGTTTTTTCAATTTGATTGAGGCGACCGAATCTCAAAAGACTCAACTGGATGACCTTTTCAAGCAAAGGCTGGAGGCCAACCGGGGCACTCGAGAACAAGTGAAAGAAGGTGCGGTCGAGGTGGCCAAGCTCGTAGCCGACGATTCGGCGTCGGACGAGCAGATAAGAACCAAGGTGCTGGAGATTCGAAAACTGAGAGAGCAATTGATGGACAGTCGTCTGGATACGGCTCTCAAGGTTCGGGCTATCCTCACCAAAGAGCAGCGAAAGATTATTGCTGACAAGGTTATCGGCTTTATTACCGGCAACCAGAAGCGGTTCCTTTTGCGCTCGATGAATTAAACCGTTGCGCCTGTCTCAAGGACGGGAAAGATGCTAGAGATTTGCTCACCAGATTCTATGACCGAAAAGGCGTCGACTGACAGGCTAACGACTTACAAAGGAGCCTTCGCCCTGTT
Source organism: uncultured Candidatus Obscuribacterales bacterium (assembly GCA_964531315.1). GTDB lineage: Bacteria > Cyanobacteriota > Vampirovibrionia > Obscuribacterales > Obscuribacteraceae > QKMZ01. Next base: position 2,422 of record CAZHEZ010000232.1, read on the forward strand.
TAGCAGCTTTAGAGTGAGAGCACAGATTGATGACAGCCTTGACGACGCAAGTTTAGTCAAGGCTTGTCTCGGAGGCGAAAAGCGAGCCTACGAGGTGCTGCTCAGGCGCTATCAGAAGCTTGTTTACAACGTGCTTTATCAGATGGTGCACTCGCATGAAATGGCGGCTGACCTGACGCAAGATACATTCTTGAAAGCTTATCGGGCGCTCAATACTTTTCGTTCGGAAGGAAAGTTCAAACCTTGGTTGCTCAGAATTGCCACCAACACATGTTTGAATGCGATTCGGGACAACAAAGAGCACGATTCGCTGGACGATATTCTCGAAGAAAACCCTGGAGCCGAACCGGCTTATGACGAGAAAATCGAAGAGATTGTGGAGTGGCGAATGACGCAGAAGAAGTTGGAGGATGCGCTGAAACAACTGCCTGTTAGGCATCGTCAGGTATTTATATTGCGATATCAGCATGATCTTCCGTATGAGGAAATAGCAGAAGTGTCGGGTGAATCAGTTAGCACCATCAAGTCCTTGCTGTTTCGCATTAGAGAAAAACTTAGAAAATTGCTTGCGGAGAGCGTTGAGAGTGGGATTCTCAGTTAGGAGGAGAGAGGTAACCATGTATGAGTGAGACAGAAATGAATTGTAATCAGGCGCGGGACCTTTTGAGTTCCAATCAAG
>CAZHEZ010000232.1:3110-11524 GCA_964531315.1 uncultured Candidatus Obscuribacterales bacterium
AAACGACCGACACAAATGCCGGCGTGGACAAACACTTGAAAGAGTGCAGCAGTTGCAATGTCTGGTCGCATCAAATGAATGAGATCACGACCGTGGCAGCGAGCATGCCTCAATTTGATGTTCCTGAGTCTTTGACGCAGAACATACTGAAGGCGGTTGAGGCAGAGCCTGCTCACCAGGGCGTTTTTAGCCAAGTAAATGCCGTTCAAATTCTGATTGCTGCAGCAATGTGCGCATTCATGATGTTCGAGGCTGCCGAAGATATCAACGGACTGATCTCGTGGGCAATTGGATTGGGTATTGTGTATTCAATCAGTCTGCTCGTCAGATCGAATCGCGAGGTGGAAACAGCTTGAAGTTGAGTGCGGAACATACTAATAGAACATGGCGAGTGATGAGTTTGCTCATTGCCCTGTCCGTGATTTTATGGTGCGCGCATCCCGCTCAGTCCGATCAACCGGCTTCGAATTCCAGCCAAACATCAACATCCTCGTCTAATGATTCCGATTATCCGGGTCCAAAAGGACATCTGCATAGCGATGAAACCGGAGTCAAAGATGATAATTCCATGCAAGCGCAAAGACCAACCCTTCAAGTCAGTTTTCCGGATGGCAGTGAACCTACCGAGATAACTCGTCCAAGCAGTCTGCTTCCACCTGCAACGCCTGAGCATATTGGTTTTCTCAGGCGCTGGCTGAAGAACCAGCAAGCCAGCGGGAAGTTGCAGAGTCTGGATGAGTTGCGCAAACGCCCGCTATTGTACTGGCGATATTTTGCCGAGCGGCCGCCGCATCCTGCGCGGATGTTTTTCATTCTGTTGCTTTTCAATTTCGTCATTGGTCTCACCCTCAAGAAAAGAGTGGGCGTAGCTGCCGACTGTGTTCGTAAGAGCTTTTGGAAGTCCATTGGCGTGGGATTGTTCTGTGTGCTTTTGATGACTACAACAACACGCGCTTGTCACGATACAGAACTTCTCAGCCCGCTGGCTGGTTTGATAATGGGCGCTCTACAATTTTTCTGTATATGCGGATTGGTGATATGCAGCCGAGTCATAGGTGAATCACTTTTGCGCAGACTCAAGCTTGCTCAGCCGAAAAACGGAGAAGAACCGTCTCGGTGGCAATATTGCACGTGGTTACTTACCGGCACGGTTTTAGTAGCTTTGATTGCTGCTTTGCCGCCTCTCGGTTTGTCTCATCATATGGTTTTGCCAAGATTGGGAACGCGTATCGCCATGTGGCTGAGTTTGCTTGGGTTTGGCGCCATGGTGAGAACAAAGTTTGGGCAGAAGCAACTGCCGTAGCCGGCGCGTTGCACGCCTCGTAGCCGGCGCGTTGCGTGTCTCGTAGCCGGCGCGTTGCACGCGCCTTGTTTCCGCCCGCTATGCCCCACAGGCTGGCAAAATAATAGTACTTTTCCGGAGAAAGTTGCAGTCGGTGCAATGCCTGGGACGTTGATTCCTCTGGTAAAGTTGGAATATGGGAGTGATCAAGTCTCAAGCCGAACTTGACAAATTTCTGGAGCAGATCGATATCTGCTCCGAAGGGACTCGCCTGGTCAGATTCGACCCCAAGCAAGACAAAGGCGTCGAACGTCTGAGTCATGCTTCTTTCATTGCCTCCATTCCGATCAACATCGAGTACGGGGCCGGGGAATGGCGCGAGTACGGAAGGCACATGTTTGTATTTACGAACGTGCGCGGTTGGGAGCAATTTGGCTCTTCTCGAAAGGACTATTTTGATGTCAGTCATGTGTTGAGTGAAGGCGAAAGTGAAATGCTTTCAATTGGTTTTGGCACTGATGAAGACAATTGTCTTCGCCTGGAGTTTGAAGAAGTAACTGTTGCGACCTTGGACCCGTTGCGATTTCAAAACGTGCCATTTCTCAAAAGCGATGTTTATTTCTCCTTGCCAAATGCACCTCTCCCATCTGCCCAAGAAGTACTCAGCTGGTTTAGTGCAGCAGGACATGACGTGGTTTGGAGAATCGGCAACGGCGCCGAACGCTCAGCCGACCAGATTGAGAATTTCGATGGTTTTTACCTGCAGTACAGAGAGCTGGTGGATAAGACCAGCTTTGGCATCAAAGCGGAATTCGAGGTTGACGAAAACGAGCTGTTCATCACAATGGATGGATACTCGCGCGATGCCACGGAAGAGAAATTATGGATGAAAGCAATTGCAGATGTGGCAAAATTCTTGAAGCGTAATCGCGTTAGTTGCGGCAATTGCACTCTCACGCCTGTTCAATTAAGAGAGGCATACGAACATGAAAGTTTGCGCAACTATCTGAACACGCTCTATGATGTTTGGCACGAGCACAGAGATTAGAACTGCCAATAGATCCCGTGCAACAGAGAGTAAAATGGGCTTTAGCTGAAGTTTTGTCTATCAGTATGGATAGTCGATCGTGAAAAGCTCGAACCCACTCTTATTTACTGCTTCTGCCCTTTTATATGCGGCTGCGAACCTGATTGTGTTTTGCCAATTGGCGGTTTTTGCGGAATCGCCGGATTTGCATTCAAGTAATACAGATGAGTCACAGCCAGCAGCGAAAACATCTACAACACCATTCGAGAATAAATCGGTAGAACTGCCTTTCAGATATGACAATGTCAAAGTCATAGGATTCAACCTTCCATACTTTGGTGGTGGACCGGAAGAGGAAAACATTCGCTCACACGTATACTCTAAGCAACTGGCGCTGCTCGACAGATCGAAAAACCGGAGCCGACCTGTCGATGACTATTTGATTGCTATCAATGTAGAACTCTTGTATTTGAGCAAGTTCGAGGAATTTCGTAAACATTGGCGTGAAAATCTGCCGCCTCAAGAGGATCCAAGAGCGTTCCTTGCTGCTGAGGCCTACATCAACAAGAAGTATCGAGAAAATTGCTTGAACATTACGCATAATGCCGAGGAACTTCAGGGTTTGCTTGATTCCAGTCTGTATAAAAAACTGATGGCGCTTAATCCCTATAACCCAATGCTGGCAGTCGCCTTGAAGCAGTTGCAGGACGGTTCTACGGTCGAATATGCCGTTGAGCAGCTAGCAATTAAGGATGAATATTTGTCCTATCTAAGTTCAACAAAGGCAAAAATCCTCGATCAATGGAAAAAAGCAGATGAGGAAGGTTTGATCCCCGAACCAATCAAGCGCGATGTCTATCGAATTCCGACCGTTGAATTTCGAGTGAGCAGCGATGGTGAGCTGAAATCATGCAAAATCAAATCATCAAGCGGTTCATCTGCGTTCGATAATGAAGTGGTTGCATTTATACGCAAGTGCAAGCTGGATGGATTTCCTAAGTCTGCTCAGAACCCTGTCCGATACATTGTGATGGGTCTGCCGTTTACACCTTCTAAGCACAATGGAATTAGGAAGCTTAGCCGCAGTCAGGCACAGGAGATTGAGGAAGACCGTCACGATTTTCAGGAACGCGACAGGGAAGTGAAGAAGATGATCAAGCGTGATCATGAAAAAATACTGCCATGGAAAGACTTAGTTCCTTACGGCGATTTGCAGCAAAGTCACTGATTCCACAGGTTGAATGTCTGAGTTTAGTTGCTTGATTTTGAAATTGTGTTGGCTTTTTCAAACATTTTGGACAGTTCGGTCTTCTGCTGTGAGCTCAGTTCGGCTGCGGCATGATTCAGGTGTTGGACCAGATCTTCAATTGCGTTTTGCAACTCTGCTTTGTTCTGATTGAAAAGGTCCAGCCACATTTCAGGCGGGCTTTCCATGAGACGCGCTAATTGTTTGAAGGCTGGACCGTGCAATTTTAATTCGTGCGCGGACACGTTTTGATCAGCGAGTGAGGCGCCGAGCGCAACTGCAACTAACTGAACCAGGTGGCTGGTGCGGGCAAGCATTTTGTCATGTGCTTCCGGCGATGCTTCCACTGGCTTGAGACCGAGACCCTCAAGCCAGCGTCTAAATCGTTTTACCGACATTTGCGATGACTTTGAGGTGGGTGTCAGGCAAAAAACGGCGCCGGCGGTTGCCACTGCCGATGATGCTTCCAAACCTGATTTTTGCGAGCCAAAGAGTGGATGCCCGCCAATAAAATCGGCGCCATTGAGGTCCAGGTGTTCTGCCACTTCGCAGATTTCTTGCTTGGTGGATGTGACGTCGACTACAAGTTGACGACGAGAAAGTCTGGGGGCAATTGTTTCCAGGAGGTCAATATTTTTCTTTGGGGGGGCTGCCAAAATGACAAGAGAAGAGCGTTCTGCCGCTCCTGTCGGTTTTGTTTCCGCGCAGTCAATCAATCCTTCGCCCAGCGCTTTTTGAAGCACGTCGGGAGTATCGACTGCAATTATGTTTGTTTTTGGAGAGTGCTGGCGAATCAATCTGGCGATTGTGCCGCCAATCAAACCGAGCCCGAGAATGGTTACTGTTGGGAAGTACCTTTCCGGATTGCGGGTTTGAACGACCGTTGACTCAGACGAATTTGTATTTGAGCCTGAGTTCGCGTCCAAACCCGCTTGTGCTTTTGGGCTTGTGGTCTCGCTCAGATTCTCTTGCAATCCGCGGCTTCCAGCCAGCATGGTCGTGTAAATGTCGACAAGTTGCTTGGCAATGACAGGGTCGGTGGCAACGGCGGCGACGCGATTGAGCACTTCCTGCTCGCGTTTGTCGTCTAGAACCGGCTTGTTCATGCGCTTTTTCGCTTCGCCGATTTCCTGGCAAAGCATGAGCCTTTCGTTGATCAACGTTGCGATCAACTCGTCGAGTTCATCAATTCGCGCTCTTGATTCTTCCAATTTGATAGTCGGCTTTCGCCAATCGGCAATGTCGTTCTCTAATTCTAGTCGCATTGCCATTACCTCCGAGCAGCTTTGCAAGCAGGATTGCCTTTTGCGGTAAGGCGGGAGGCTTTGGAACCAATGCCTTGAACGACCGTGATCTGTCTTTTCTTCTCGACATCGCCTGCGACTGAACGGCCTACGGCAGCGGCGATTGGTTTTATCGACTCGACCAGCTCGACCATGTCTTCCAGAGACAGAGCCTGGCGGGCGTCCGAGACGGATTTTTCAGGTTCGGGATGGCATTCGATGATGAGACCATCGGCTCCGCAGGCAATTGCGGCACGGGCCAGGTCGGCTACCAGTTCGCGCTTTCCGGCGGCGTGGCTGGGATCGACGATGACCGGCAGATGAGTCAATTGCTTGAGAGCAACGACTGCGCCCAGGTCGAGCACATTGCGGGTGAAACTATCGAAGCTGCGGATGCCGCGTTCGCAAAGAACGACATTAGGATTGCCGTGAGCCATGATGTATTCGGCTGCCAGAAGCAATTCTTCAATGGTGGCGGAGAGACCACGCTTGAGCAGAACCGGTTTGTTGGCTTTGCCCAGTGCTTTGAGCAGCTCGAAGTTTTGCATGTTGCGGCTGCCAACCTGGAGCATATCGGCTTTTTCGTCGCAGGCAGCCAGTTGTTCTACGGACATTACTTCAGTGACGGTCGGCAAACCATGCTTTTCACTCATGGATTGGAGGATGTCCAGTCCTTCTTCACCCATTCCCTGGAAAGCGTATGGCGAGGAGCGAGGTTTGTGTACGCCGCCGCGAATGGCGCTGACAGAGCCTTTCAGCTTGGTGGCTACGATTTCCATTTGCTCGGCGTTTTCTACGGTGCACGGTCCGCCAATGATGACGACCGGCTTGCCGCCGACTTTGACCGATTCGCCGATCGCCACTTGCGTGGTTTGGCTGCCTTCGGCGCGGGCGGCTAATTTGATTTGATTACTTATCTCGCTCACTTTGAATTCCTCGCGTTTAATAGTGAACCCGGGGGATTATCCTCCCGGGCTCTTCAGGTAACTGTTTTGGTGCACTTAACGTGCCAGCTTAAACCTGCCCGGGACTTCCCCTGACTGCAAAAAAGTAGAAGTACCAGTAGTAAGAGCTCGACGCGCATTGAGTCTTAGCGGACTCGATGTCGAGGAGGGTCAGGTTGTGTCTCATGTCAGTGTTCATCATCTTTAGCTCTTAAACAAAAACCGCAGACCTTATTGATCCGCGGTTCACCAGTTGGGACAAAGTAATCTAACTCACCCCTGGCGAACCTCTAAGTACCAAAAATAAAAACCAAAATTGCTCACAGCTGTTTTTCTCCCGGGCGTCCCGGTGCGTTCCAATGTAACCATACTATTTCCTGGGAGACGGACTGTCAACAAATTTGTGCCCGTTTGAATCGCAAGTGATTTGAAAATGCCGTGTGCGTAATCGCGAAAACGTCGGCCAATATTAGGTTTGCGAGCGAGAAAATGGACCAACAAATGTGTAAAGCATCGTCTGTTTCATAATCGCGGATAGCACGCAACGCTCAAGTTCCGCATGTCTAGCCGTTCTTCACATACTACTGCTGGCCGAACGTTCAATAAATGAATAGGCATAGGCATTCCAGCTATATGGAAGATGCAGTTGCTTGGCGGCATCAGGTTCGTACGTCTTTTCGCATGGAGTTCAACGCGTTCTATTTCATCGCTTTTCTCACGGGGTTTCGCGCTTGCGGGAGTTCTCTTCCATAGCCCGCCTATAGTTTTTCCATCGCCACCCAACTCAAAGAATCCTTATATAAGGATTTGCGATTTTCCAATTTACTCTTTTGCGGTAATGGGAAAATGGAATTAGAGACATAGAAATTTGGCGAAGAATGGCACTATTTCGCGTCTGGCACGTCAGGACTGTGAAAGGTAACTCTGATATCCACTTAGAGAAGTCTGAGCATTTTGGCATCCGAATCAGAGGCAGGCAAAAAATCGGCTTATTTAGCCTTGCGGGCAAGGGGACAATCCATGAACATCCTGGTAGCCATTGATGATTCGACGTTTTCCGACGGCGCTGTCACTGCGGTCACCGAGCGCACCTGGCCGGATGGCTCGAAATTCAAGCTGCTCAGCGTAGTTGAGCCTTTTCACCCTGAATATGCAGGCTGGCACACCAATTATATGCCTGTGGCGGTGGAGGCTCAAAAGGAGCTGGTCGAAGCGGCAAAGGCTTTGGTTAATGAGCGCGTAAAGAAGCTGACGGCTGCCTTTGGCAGGGAGCATGTCAGTGCTGAGGTCCGGGAAGGCTATATTACGGACACTATTCTTGAGGCGGCCAAGGAATGGCCCGCTGATTTAATCGTCGTCGGGTCGCATGGCCGGACCGGAATCACCCGACTGCTCCTGGGCAGTGTGTCCGAGGCCGTGGTTTCGCAGGCGCCTTGCTCGGTCGAAATTGTAAAAATGCCCAAAAAGCACGTCCAGGCTTAGGATTTCAGGTTTTGGGCCTGAAAAAGACGCCCTCGTGAGGGCGTCTGATTGCCGGCTGGTGAGCCTTAGGCGTGTTTTTCGGCTTCGTCTTCCGGAACATTGTCCCAGGTGTCGAAATAGGCCTTCTTGGCGCCCATAAACAGGGAAAGGGCAACCCAGGCTGCCATTATGGAAATTAGAACGATTGCGGGAGTTCCTTGTGGCATATGCTTTGTGTACCTTACTTTTACTCGACTATAAACCTGAAAGACCTGCTACTGGCTGAGTATACAGCAGCTCCTCCTGCTCAGATTATAAACATTTGAACCGACTCTGAGTAGTATTAACTGCAATTAGCTTCCTCTTGTAATTGCCATAGATTGCACCTCCAGCGCCCTTACGCGGCTCATGGCTACTGTAAGCCGTATGCTATAAAGACGGTTGGTTTCAACACCAGTAAGGTGAGAAGAGGAATTGTCAATGAGTTCTAAACGTTATTCGTCGCTGCTCCTGACTGCGTTGTTCGTCAGTTCGACAGCTGCCGCCTTTGCAGGCTCCAAGTCTATGTTGGACCCGTATTGCGCGGTGCAACCACCTGCCAGCAAGAAACCGAAACAAGCCGCTCGGCAAGGTCAGCAAGATACTGCCGAATCTACACACACTACTTATATATCGATGCCTATGCCTAATGACCCACAGCAGAAGAAGGCCGGCAAATTGAGCTTGTTCTCTCACCATCCGAAAGAGCCGAAAGAGCAAAAACAAGAAGCAGTCGCTGAAGCAAAGCCAGAAAAGCATGATTCCGGCGAGCCGGGCATTGCAGCCAAGTCCATTGCCTCTGTGAAGAGCGCGGGTAGCGGCATTGTTGGCGGCACCAAGGCGGCCGGAAGTAAAATCGTTGAAGGGTCGAAGGCCGTCGGCGGCGGAATCGCCAGCGGCACCAAAAAAATTGGCGGTGGCATTGCCAGCGGCGCTAAAGCCTCGGGCGGTTATTTGATGAAGGGTGTAACCGCCATCGGTCACGGATTTAAGGCCACCGGCGAGAAGGTGAAAGACGGCGCCGGTTCTGCCGGAACCAAAGTAGCTGGACTGCCCAAACTCTGGGGCAAAAAGGGCAACGATCAAGAGAAGGCAAAACAGCAAGCGATCGCCAAAGCCATCGCCGATAGAA
>CAZHEZ010000233.1:0-11522 GCA_964531315.1 uncultured Candidatus Obscuribacterales bacterium
AGGACGAATTGATGTATTTGCAATCTCAGCTAGAAGGGTTGGAGTCGATTTTTATTGAACTCATGCCATACGGTGTCGAGTTAAAACGGCAACAAGTCCAGGACTTCTACGACAAGCGTTATGACAACGCCACCAAGCCGGTTGCGCAGGTAGCGGAAAACGAATTGAGACGCCAATTCAATACCAAAGCCAATCAGGTTCGCAACCTGGTCGACAGTGCCGAATCACTGGGCGATGTCTCCAACAAAGTCAATCTGATCCGCGCAGCCGCATCGCTTCCCGGCGACCGCAGCAAGGGTCTGAAGCCGTCGATTTTGAATTACTGCAAGGCAATTGTTTTCGAGAACAAAGTCGAACCGCAACTCTTATCGGAAATTCTTCAATCGCAGGATGTCGGTCCTGTAGAAGCACGCATGCTTCTGGCAGCCACCATGTTTACCGTACCCAAGGCTGTAGAACATGGCGGAGAGCTGCTTCTGGCGCGCGATCTTTTGGCGCAGATCATCGGACTGATTCGCTCCGAGCAAATCTTGCAACGCAACGATCCGTTCTTAAACGCATCTTTGTGCTCGCTGGACGGCATGGATGAAGACCAGGACTAATCCGGCAATAAATTGAAACTTCTCTGTCTTCACGGGCCTAATCTGAACCTGCTCGGCACACGCGAGAAAGCCGTGTATGGCACATCTACGCTTGCTGAAATAGACAACTCACTAGAAAAGATAGCCAAAGAACTGGCCGTTGCAATTACCTGCGTGCAATCGAACAGCGAGGCAGTCCTCATAGAGGAAATTCACAAAGCAGGCCAAGCAGGAATGGACGGATTGCTGATTAATCCGGCTGCTTTCGGACACACCTCAATTGCACTCAGGGACGCCATTCTCGGCACTTCAATTCCCTTTGTCGAAGTGCATCTTTCCAACATTTACGCACGTGAAGAATTCCGGCATAAGACATACCTGTCTGATATTGCCCTCGGTGTCATCACCGGATTTGGTGCGGAATCATACTTTATGGGATTGAGGGCGCTGGTAAAAGCGCTGGCGGATAGAAAAGAGACAACCGCTTGACAGGCGTCCGGCCGATCGTATCTTGATCGGATATGTTGCTTTCCGGCATTAGGTCTCAGCCTTGCTAAAAGTCCGGCCTGACCTTTTTTTTCAATCCTTATCAAGCTTCCATAGGCAGCGGGTTTGCTTTTGTCATTGGAGATATAATATGACTCCAGCGCCTTCGGATGGGCGAAAAGAACCTAGAACGAGACCTAGAACGAAGCTAGATCGATCCCTATATCGGAAACTAAATCGCTGTGACGGCTCATCGTAAACCAGTAATTGAAATAGTTGTGATTGTTTCGTGCTTATCGGGCCTCCTCTTTCTGCCAGGCATGCCGGCATGGGCAGCAGAGGGCGAAGCGGACGCAGCCGCCGATGCGCCCAAGACCAAAAAAAAGCAATATGCTGATGAAGCCGTAAAACACTACAATCGCGGCGTCGAATTTCATCAAAACGGCTCTCTCAACCAGGCCATTCAAGAATACAAAGCCGCCATCGAAGCGGATGGACGCCTGGCCGAAGCCTACAGCAACCTGGGCGCAGTCTATCTAGCCCAAAAAAGCTATACCAAGGCAGCCGAAGCATTCAATAAAGCTCTGGCTCTCAAACCTGATAAGCCGACCACATTGAACGGTCTGGGCAACGCACTTTATGCCAGAGGGCAGGCGGCTGAAGCAAAAGACAAATGGGCAAAAGCAATCGAAATCGATCCCAAATTTGCATCCGCCTACTACAACATGGGCAATGCGCTGGAAAGCGAAAAGGACGAAAAAGCAGCGCTTGGCGAGTATATGAAAGCCATCGAAGTGAGTCCGAAAATGGCTGATGCTTACTACCGGATCGGCGGCATTCTGCACAAAACAAAACACATTGCCCAAGCAAATGTTTTTCTGAAACGATCGCTGGAATTGTCTCCTAATGCCGAATTCCTGCGTGATGCGCAAAAGATGATCAAAGAAGAGGAATTGGAATTCTCACGTGACACCAGCAGCAAAGAAGTGGAGATGACGATTGTTCCTCCTGCCAAAGATGGCGCCACGGCTGCCAAAAAGAACGGATCCGGAGACAGTGCTGTAGCTGCAGTTGAGAAGAAAGCCGTAAGCAACAAAACTGATTCAGGCGCGCCCAAGGATAAACCTCGCTTCCCACTTTTCCGCCGCAAGGCCAAAGAAGAGAAAAAGGTGGAAATGTTTGTGCAACCACCCGGTTCAGGTTCCGATCTGAAGCCCAGCCCGACCGACACTCCAGCCGAAAAACCGGCGCCTGACAGCGATTCTAAGAACAGCACAGACACCTGGAAATAAATTGATGGCCGCACAAGCATGGAAATTGGAGGCGGTCGCCAAGCTCATCGAGGGGCGCATTGTCGACGATAGCGACCGTGTGGAAGTTTGCATAAAGGGAACCGTCCTGGGCTTTCCTGTCACACTGGAAGCCTTTAGAGCCGGGTTTCCCTTCGGAGTAACTTTCTTTCTGGAAATAGGCGACCTCAGTAATGGTCCCAAACCGGTGGACCCGGACGCTCTCAATATGACCTTCTATCCCCGTATGACGCGCGGATTCTATTCGTTTTTTGCGCGCCTGCTTTTGCTTGAATCGAAGGGTCAGCCCATCGACGAACCGCGCATCAAGTCAAATTTCCTGGTTGCTTACAACGCCAGAGACCGCGCCGAGCGTTTCGTTCATTTTCCCGGCGTGCTCGAAAAGGTCCTCAAACTCGAGCATTACGCCAAATTCAGCGAACTTGTGGTGCGCACGGATGCCGGCATATCTCTTTCTCAGTCGCAAAATTTCAACGGACTGGAAATGGACGTTGCCAAAGAGGTCTTCGAAACCATCGGTGAATTGGGGCAGATCATGTTCGACAATTTCCAATAAGTAATCTTCAAGAACCCTAAGATATCGTTACCTGACGGTCACTCAGCGTTGTCATGTGATAGATTTACGGTGGCGGCTCTTTTCGCTGCCGCAGTTTACATTCTTGAGGAATCTGACTATGACAGAACAAACAGCGACGGCTCCGGCCATCGTGACAATCACCGAGGCGGCTGCCCAGGAAGTGAAAAGTCTCCTGGAGAAAGAGCCTGGCAATTCTGGTCTCAGACTCGAGATCCGTGGTGGTGGTTGCTCTGGAATGTCCTACGGCATGAGCTTTGACAATCCTGCCGAGAAAGACAACATCATCGAAATGCATGGAGTTAAGGTTTTTGTTGACCCGAAAAGCTCAATCTACCTGAAAGGCACCGTCCTCGATTATCAAAGCGGGCTGGAAGGTCGCGGCTTCGTGATCAAGAACCCACAAGCTAAAGGCAGCTGCGGCTGCGGCTCATCGTTCAGCGTTTAGACTCTTGCCCGAGTAAAAACCTGCCCAGCACAATCTTAAGTCCAGCCTGAAGACCAAAAGAGGCTGGACTTTTGCTATATGCTTATTGAATTCTAGACAGGCATTTCTCTTGACGAGAACCTTCCAGACTAGCTGAGGACTATGACGACAAGATCTCAAAGCGCGACGAAAAAACAGAACCTGCGGACAACAGGGGCGATTTTCGCCTTGGACGGCTATGCCTTGATCGAAGTCACAGGCCAAGACGCCGAGCGCTTTCTCAATTCGCAAACGACAAACGACGTCAGAGGTCTTGCACCTTCATCCGGACAGATGAGCGCTCTTCTTGATCGAAAAGCACATGTCGTTGCCCTCTTTGATGCTTACAGACAGGACTCCAGGTACCTGCTGCTCAGTGCCAACAATCAAGCCGATGCAATTATCAATCATCTCGATACATTTCGTTTTGCAGACAAAGTAAATTTCGAAGAGCAAGCAGGGAATTTCTATGCGATTCAAGGGCCAAGAGTCAGGCGCTTGCTCCTTTCCTGCGGAGCAAAAACCGCTCAAGAACTGGATCTTCAGGCGACAGAAATGACCCTTTGCGGCGAGCATGTTACAGTATTTTCCAAGTCTCTCACAGGCGAAGACGGCTATATTATTTTCTCGAAAATAGAAAATGCCGAAAGCTTTTTTGAAAAACTGAAGCAAGCAGCCAAGGCGCTGGACATGGTCAGTCTCGATGAAAGGGCTCTGGAAGCGGCACGAATAGAGGCGGGAATCGCTGCCTTTGGCAGCGATCTGACCAGTGAAAATCTGATGCCAGAGACCGGGCTCGACCACAGCCATGTCAGTTATACAAAAGGATGTTTTCTCGGGCAGGAAGTATTAGCCAGAGTGAAATCTCATGGCGCACCCTCAAGAGGACTGGTCGGACTGGTTTTCGCCGACAAAAAAGAAAATGAATTCGGGGCACCATTTCCTGGCGGGACTGAAGTGCTCCTCAATTCTGAACCGATTGCCTGGATTCAATCGAATTGTTTTTCCAGGGTTTTCAATCAATACGTGGCGCTCGCTTATGTCAAACGTGAGTTTAGAGTGGTCGGCAAAAGACTCGAGGTGTTGATTAAAGGCCAGCCGTTCACGGTGGAGATTGCCCTTTTGCCTCTTCTTTCCCCTCCCACGGCAAGCCAGCGCGCTCAGCAATTGTATGAACAAGCGCTAGAGTGTTTTGCCGCAGAAAAGGACGACGATGAAACCTCAAATGCCGAGGAATTGCTGCGCGAGGCGCTCATGCTGGCACCCACTATGGAAGACGCCTACGAGGCTCTGGGTGTGATTCTATCCAGAAGAAACAGACTGCCCGAGGCGGTCTCACTGATGAAGACGCTGGTGGAATTGAATGCCGATTCAGTAATGGCTCATGCCAACCTTTCGGTATTTTACATGCAGCAGGGATTGATAGAAGAAGCTGAAGAAGAAAAGGCGATTTCCATGAGCATTCGCATGCGCATGGCCGCTAAAGAAGCGACCAGAGAACGAATTGAAGGAGAGATGCTCGAGCGCCAGAAAGAAGAAGCTGTCGAGCGCATGGACATGTTCAAACAGGTTCTGGAAATTGACCCGGAAGATTTGCTGGCCAATAGCGGCATGGGCAATTGCCTTGTCACTCTGGCAGAGTTTGAAAAAGCATTGCCCTATCTCAAAAAAGCAATTGAAGTAAAAACCACTCACACTGTAGCTTACGCTGATCTGGCCAGAGCTTTTTCCGGATTGAACGAAAAAACCGAAGCAGCCGAGACACTGCAAAAAGGAATTGAGGTAGCTTCCAAACGCGGAGACATGATGCCTCTCAAGCAAATGCAAACGCAATTGAAGGAGTTGAACTGAAGGATGCTCGCCAAGCCATTCTGGCTACACTTATATGCACTGGGCATATACGCTTTCATGTATATTCCGATTTTGGTTTTGGTCTCTTTCAGCTTCGAAAAGTCTAGACTGGCCGTTAAATTTACCGGTTTTACATTGGACTGGTATCAAAAACTTTTCCACAATGAGGACATCGGTCTGGCCCTGGCCAACAGCCTGATCGTGGCTGTTCTGGCGGTGCTCGTATCGTCTGTTATGGGCACCATGGCAGCAGTCGGTTTGACTCGTCTTCATTTTAAAGGCAAAGGAGCCTACCGCGGTCTTTTGCTCTTGCCGATCATAATTCCGGAAATTGCCATGGCCGTCGCCGCCCTGATATTGTTCATCGCCGTCGGCATGCCTTTGGGACTGGCAACCATCATTGTTTCCCACATTGTCTTCTGCGTTGCCTATGTGACTCTCACGGTCATGGGGCGCATGGAGGGGCTGGATCCGCGCCTGGAGGAAGCTGCACAAGACCTGGGTGCTTCACCGCTCATGGCATTTTTCCGGGTTACTCTTCCGCTGCTTGCACCCGGAATCATAGCCGGTGCGCTACTGGCCTTCGTTCTTTCCCTGGACGATTTCGTCATCACTCAATTCACGGCCGGCGTCGGCAGCACGACCTTGCCTCTGAGAATCTTCAGTATGGTCAAATTCGGCGTCAGTCCTGAAATTAACGCTCTGAGCACGCTGATGATTCTGGTCACCGGCTCAATTACGCTAATAGCCGAAACAGTCCGCCAGAGAAAGGCATAAAAGGGCTCAGGATCTGCGTCTCTGCCTATCGAGAATGTCGGTTACTTCCTTTAACGGCGATGTAACTCGCCCCAGATCCTGGTCTATCTCGATTTTCAAACACTCCGTCAATTTGGCGTCGTCAAACTTGAGAAAGGCGGACAGGGCCCCATAGATCGTCCCCACCAGATCGGATGTGAGCGGGCTGCTGGCCAGCATTGTATTGATGAAGCCAGCCAGCAAGATTATCACCTTGGTGGAGCGCGTGCGCAGCATGTACTCACCGATCAATGCGGAAAGACTTTCTACCTGGTCGCGCCTTAGCTTTACCGCCTTAGGTTCTTCGACCTGAAGCATGGCCGGCAAAATCATGGCAATCTCTTCAGAAGCATCCAGAAGACGCTCGGATAATGGCTCAATTGCATGCAGAGCGCGGCAAAGCGAAATCAATCCGCTGGCGTCCATGCCGCTATCGAGAAGAGCTAAGCCAAGCTCTTGTTTGATTTTGAAAACCGGAGCAGCGTCGCACTCGCGCACATATGCGACCGCCAGATCCAGGCCTTCCTCATACTCCAGAATGCGCGTCACCATCCGGGGTTGAGGCGGCAAGCCGTATTTGAGACCGAAATAATAGGCGCGGCGCAGCCAATCTTCTTTCTCCTTAATCAGTGGTTGCCGGCAATCTGTGTTCTTGCCGGCCACCCGGACTCCGTAAATGAGAAACATCGATGCCCTGGTCTCAAGAGGCAAACCGGCATCATGAGCGGCTACATAGACCTGCTCGTTAACTTCCGAACCACCCCAGGTGGGGTCGGCAAACAGTCGATCAAGATTGAGAACATCACTTTGATCCGCATTTTCTGTCTTATTTCGCTCATTTTTTGCCATGGAAGCGCGAGCCCGCCGTCACTATGGCATGACGCCGCCAATCACGAATTCACCCAGAACCAGGAGGTTATAGGCAATGTACAGCATGATAAACGGGAAGAAAATCCATCTGGCACCTTTGATTTTCTTGGTCTTCTGACTCATCGTGCCGTAGCCGATCATTGTATTGTCGGTAAAATGCTGCAAAACTATCCAGCCGATGATAATTGGAATGATCAGCACCACATCGGCAATCACCATACCGAGCAATGTGGCAAAGCGCTTGCTGGAGCGAATCGACACGATCATTGAATCTTCTTTCGGCAAATCCTTCTTTTGAGCAAGCGGGCAAACAAAGCTGGAACTGCCGTCCGGCGTACCGCGCAGAACAAGGGCTCCGGAATTATTGCAATTACGGAAT
This sequence comes from uncultured Candidatus Obscuribacterales bacterium, assembly GCA_964531315.1. Lineage (GTDB taxonomy): Bacteria > Cyanobacteriota > Vampirovibrionia > Obscuribacterales > Obscuribacteraceae > QKMZ01. The sequence continues at coordinate 7,313 of CAZHEZ010000233.1, forward strand.
AGCTGACCGCTTTTGTCCGCACCGACAATGAAAAATGACGAAGGCCTCTTTTCGTCACCCTGCAAGCAAATAGCTAGCACCGCCCCTGGTGACACTACTTTGGGCAAAGAGAGAGAAAGAAGCTTGGTGTCCAGCTTTCTTGTATCGAGCAACTTTGTCTCCACAAGCGCAGCCTGAACTTTCTCAGCGTTTCCGTCCGGTCCGTAGGTTCCTGACGACACGGCCGGCAAATTGCGCATACCGGAGAAAGGATTGGGGAATTCCAATTTGGTTTCAAATTCGATCAACTCTTCTAAGCGATCGGGCATCTTGCCGTTTTTCTTCACATAGAGCTTGATCGTCGCAGCCACTCGTTTCATGGCCTGAACTGTCTGCCATTCCGGGGCTTCAGCCGCGTAAAGAAAAATTCCGTTTGGATCGGTAATGATATTGCCGCTGCGCACATAAAGAGGCTGCTTGCCGGCAAAATCGGTAACGGCGAACATCAAGCCTGAGGCTGGATTGCTGAGCGTTCGGCAACTGACTTTGTGAGTCTGCCCATTCAATGTCATATCAACACTGTGATTAGCCTGGATGGAAATTTCTTTGTCGGCATCGATAGTGGAAAATTTCTGACCGACTTTTACACAGGCATACTCCGGTGCTTCACCCAGAGAGGAGCCGAAATAAATGCCTGCACCGGAAAGACCAAACACGATTACTGCCGTTGCCACCATCCAGATCAAGCCCATCCACTTATTCTGAGGGGCCTTACCCTCGTAAAGTGGGTGGTCAGTGGGCACTGCTTCTTCCGCTTCATCCTCGATCTCATTGATGACGCTAGCACCACCGCGACTGACCGCTTGCGATTGCTTGTCGGCGCTGCCCATGATCTTGGAAAGCTCTTCTTCGGTGTAGCGCTCCCGGCACATTTTCAGCTTTTTCTCGATATCGACAGCCATGCCACTGTCTCCCTGGGAGCGCTTCAGAAAGGCCAGGTAAGACTCCAGCAAGCTGGTCAAAATAGGGTGTCCGATAAAGAGTGATACTTGAGCCACTTCAAGAGCTCGCCTGTAATGACGCAGGGCCTCTTCCACCTCGTTCAATTTCTCAGAGGTTTTCGCCACTTTGATAAGGGCGGTGACCAGACCCTGCGGATCATGGGAAGCCAGTCTCTCACGCATCGAAAGCAGGCGCTTGTAATGATCCATTGCCGCTAGATAGCGGCTTTGGAAATAGTAAGTATCGCCCAATCCCTGCAAACAGGTGGCGGTTTCCGGACTGTAGCCAGGAAAAATATGGTCCAGTTGTGCAAGACACTCTTTGTAGAGAGCTTCAGACTCTTGAAAGCGGGATTGCCAATAATAATCTTGAGCATCTTTTAGTTGCTCTCTGCACTTTTTGACTTGGCTTTCAATATCGTCTTTTGACAAGACAGTTCTGCTTCAAGGAAAGGAAAAAAGACTTAGGTCTCTCCACTTATTTATACCCTTAATTCTGTACTAACTAGGCTAGAAGAGAGAGGTTTTCTTCCCGCCTGAAAACGCATCCGCAAAGGACGGTGGCCATAGCCTGACGAAAGCCGCCGCCCAAGCGGATCTACGTATTGTCAGTATTGACGCCGGCTATCAGCCTTGATTGAGTGCTTCGATACAAGGCGAGCAAAGGTCCGGATACTCCTTGAAAGTTCCGACATCGGTGGTGAATTTCCAGCAGCGAGCGCATTTTGTGCCCTCGGCGCTGAATACAAGTACGGTCAGACCGTTCTCTTTTACTTCCGATAATCTGTTTGCCGGACCCTTGCCATTTACTTCCGCCTGCACGGTCGCTTGCGAGGTAATGAAAAAGCCGGGCAGATCGGCGCCAAGCGATTCCACTTTGGTTCTCAAGTCTTCGTTCTCGATAGCGATCAAAACTTGCGCTTCGGTAGATTTGCCGATTTTCTTCTCGGCACGGGCTTGTTCCAGCGCTTTGTTGACGCTCTCACGAACACCTATCAAAGACTCGAATAATTGCGAAAGGTTTTCATCCAGGTAGCGAGCCTGAGCCTCAGGGAAATCCGTCAAAAGAACGCTTATTTCCTTAGCGTCTGCCGCCTTCAACTTTTCCGGCAAATGATTCCAGATGTCTTCAGCCAGGTGCGGAGCAACAGGAGCTATGACTTTTACAAGAGCCATGAGCACTTCTTCCAAAACCGTTTGCACGGCCCGTCTGGACTCCGAGTTCTTGGCGCCCGTATAAAGCCGATCTTTGGCGATATCGAAATAGAAGCTGGAGAGATCTACCCCGCAGAAATTCTGCAACAGTTGATAGTACTTGAAGAACTCAAAGCGATCGAAGTCTTTGGTTACTTCATTAACCACCGTGCTCAAGCGGTGCAGGATGAACTGATCAAGCGGCGATAATTTTTCATAGGCCACTCTGTCCTTTTTCGGATCGAAATCATAAAGATTGCCCAGCAAAAAACGAGCGGTATTGCGCAGTTTGCGGTACACCTCGGCCAGCTGAGCCAGCATGTTTTTGCCGATCGGTATGTCGTCTGTGTAATTGACAGACGCTACCCAGAGTCTAAGAACATCGGCACCATATTGTTTGATTACTTCATCCGGCTCTACGACATTGCCCATTGACTTGGACATTTTTCTGCCGTTCTCGTCGACAACAAACCCGTGTGTCAGAACGGTTTTATATGGCGCATGCCCGGTCACCGCCACAGACGTAAGCAATGACGATTGAAACCATCCGCGGTGCTGATCGGAGCCCTCGAGATAAAGTTCGCAGGGCGATCCTCTCAGTTCGTCTTTTCTCATATCAAGGACGCCGTGCCAGGTCGTGCCCGAATCGAACCAGACATCCATGATGTCAGTTTCCTTGCGGAACTCAGCATGACCACAGGCGCACTTCAGATCGCCTAGCAGTTCGCCGGCTGATTTTTCCCACCAGGAATCGGAACCATATTTCTCAAAGGCGGCAGCAACTTTGGCAATACTCTCTGCGGTCATCAACGGCTTGCTGCATTTTTCGCAGTAGAAAACCGGGATCGGAACACCCCAGGATCTCTGCCGGCTTATGCACCAGTCCGAGCGGTTTTCCACCATATTGAAAATACGGTTTCGCCCTGATTCCGGGATCCATTTGACGCTGTCTATAGCCTTCAATGCTTCCTTTCTAAAGCCATCGACTGAGGCAAACCACTGCTCTGTAGCGCGGAATATAAGCGGCTTTTTGCACCGCCAGCAGTGCGGGTAACTGTGACTGTAAGTGCTGTGATGCAGTAATTTGCCCAGTTCCGTCAAATGATCGAGGATGGGCTGATTAGCCTTCTCGTAGAACTGACCTTTAAACTGGCCGGCCTCTTCGGTGAAAATTCCGCGCTCATCAACCGGAGAAACCACACCAAGTTTGTATTTTGCCCCCAATTCAAAGTCCTCAGGACCGTGGCCGGGAGCGGTATGAACCACACCAGTACCGGTTTCATTGGTGACGTGTCCGCCCAGAACCACCAGACTGGTGCGGTCGATAAACGGATGTTTGGTTTCTATATATTCCAGTTCTTTGCCGAGCGCCTCGCCGAGCAGCTCAACATCACCCACTCCGGTCGTCGTCAAAAAGGTTTCTTTCAAACCTTCCGATACAACCAGAACGCCGTGATCTTTGGTTTTCAAAAAGTGATAGTTGAAATCAGGATGCAAAGCCACACCAAGGTTGGCAGGCAGAGTCCAGGGAGTAGTCGTCCAGATAACGAAGTTGACCTGGTCTTCGGGTTTGATGAATTTCGGCAGCTTCTGACGCGATTGAGGCGCCACTTCGAATTTGACATAGATGGAATGCGACTTGTGATCGGCATATTCAACTTCCGCCTCGGCAAGCGCCGTCTCGCAAGTCGGGCACCAGGACACGGATTTAAGGCCCTTATAGAGGAAACCTTTGGTTGCCATCTGTCCGAAGACGCGGATTTGCGCTGCTTCAAACTTTTGATCGAGGGTTATATAAGGATGAGCCCAATCACCCCAGACACCCAGTCTGCGGAAATTGTCTTCCTGTCCTTTCAGGTTGGACAAAGCAAATTCACGGCACCTTTTGCGCAACTCGACCGGCGTTATTGAATGCCTGCCGCCTTTTACGTCCTTAAGTGCGGCATTTTCAATTGGCAAACCGTGACTGTCATAGCCAGGCACATAGGGAGAATAAAAACCTTTCTGGTTTTTGTATTTGCAGACAATGTCTTTGA
>CAZHEZ010000234.1:0-8495 GCA_964531315.1 uncultured Candidatus Obscuribacterales bacterium
ACGCATGGCCGATGACTTAGGCGAATTGGGGGCGCGAGGACAACCTGCGTTTTCACAGACAATGGATCAAGTATTGCCGGCTCCAGATCGATATTTCGAAAATCCATGGGTGTATTGGTTTGTTGAGTAATCGTCATTTTTCCACTTTCTGTAAATTCAAAGGATCAGAAGAATAGCCGACCACCTTGCCGTTGCCGTCGAGAGCCAGGATCCGAAATTCGTAAAATCCAGGCACCGTCAAATCTTTCAAGCTGACCGTCAAGCCGGTGTCAGAGAGTTTTTTGAATAGACCGCAAGTGGAAATCTTTTCAGACGGCGCCACATCGTGAAGAGTACCTGAGTAATGTTCAAACCAGGAATTGGGTCTGCTGATTTCATAGCGAACCGATTTTGCATTTGGAATTTTTGAAGCGTCATAGGCCAACGGTCCCAGCCATTCCTTTGTAAAAATAGTGCCCCTGGCATTGAGGTGTTCTGGGTACGTATGCGGATCAGCTGGTAAAGCAGCCGAAAGTGCCAGGGTGGGAATTTCATTTTCGCCGCTGCTCAATTTTGCAGATTTAACTGTCATCTTGACTGGTTTGAATGTGGTGTCTAATTTCAATCCGGTTATGTTTCCTTCCTGGATCCAATTCTTCAACTCGCCCACGCAAAACCGATAATGAGCTGACGCTTGAGCATTAGCTGTCTGCGCTATTTTGGCTATTTGCCTGTCGTAACCAAATTGTCTGTGGATGTCGCCGGTCCAGGACAAGATCAGCACGTTGTTGGCAGGTATGGGAGCGGAGCCCGGACCCTCTTTGGCAGTCGGCTCGATACTCAGTTCTACATCGACAAAATCGACGCTTGTTGCCGGCATATTCAGGTCTGGAGAATGAAGCGAGTCATAGCCGGAAAGAGAAACTGATGCTCCTTTTACGAAGGATGCTGGTATGGAGGCGAAGGCATCGCTTTTTTTCAATGACCTTGCCTGTATCGGCAGCAATTTATTTTCCTCTGCCTGCCAATAGAAAACCCATGTCAAATCTTTGTCTTTCAGTAATTCTTTGAGCCGCGACTTGTTAATCAGGTTTGCGTCTCCGTAATTAATCGGTTCAAAGGTGATCACTCGCTCTGACAAATCTGTTTTTGCCAGAGGTGGTATCAGCGCCACTGCGAGCATGGCGGCGTTGTACAGCATGTGTGCGCCTTTGTAGTTTTGCGGCAGATTCATCACTGCGATCTTGCGGTCAGACGGCAGGTTGTCGAGCTCGCGTTCTAGCGAATCTCTCAGTGTCTGGACACCCTTTGATGCCTGCATCCAGGGAGAATTGTTCTTTTCTGCCAGATAAGCATAAATGCAGATGAAAGCGATGGACAGCAAGATGCAGGCTGCAGTCAGTGTGGTATAGCCGCTCTGTACCTTTTCTCTTGGCCTGAGGTCGGCAGGGTCTGGCTGTTCGTCTCCAAAAATGAGGGAGGCGAAGAGCAGAACAATAGGCGCAGTTGCCAGGTAGACAAAGCGGCCGCCTTGCAGAGTCGGGGTAATATCGAAAACTTGAATTGTGGGAGCAAGGGCAATAACAGTCCATCCGCCGGCGAAAATGGCAAAAGGTGAAAGCGCGCCTGGAAAAGCTGAAGGTTTTCCTTTATTGGCGAGCGCACGAATCACAGGCAATGCCATCACGCAAATCATGATGGCAGGCAATAAAGTGCGCAGTGGGTCACGCGGCCCGCTTACTGCATCGTTAAACGGCAAGAGCAGCCGATTGAGGCATCCTTCCAGGAACCAGCGCTTCCAAATACTTTCTTTCATCCCCTCGCCGATCGATCCGCTGTAGCCTCCAAATACTGTGCCGAGTGCAAATGTTCTCCAGCCTAGATAGGCTAAGAGCAAGCCAATATGCCATTTGGAGGCGAGCAGCGCGGACTTCAGTCTGACTGACCAGGGCTTCGTTTTTTCGGTGGGACTGAAACATGAGTTGGTCAGCTCATACAAAAATATTGTCGGCGGCAAGGTAATTGCCATCTCTTTGGACATCAGTGAGAGAACGAAGGCGACCAGGCTGAGCGAGGCAAGCGTGCGATTTTGGGAATTTTTCGATTGGCGCGCCAGTAAATACAGCCACAAAGAGAGAAACAAAAAGGTGGTACAAACGCTGTCCACTCGGGCAATGATCCAACTAACCACTTCCGGATGCAGGGGGTGGCAAGCAAAAAGGGCCGCCGCCGTCAAAGCGGTAAGCCCTTGTGCTCTGCGATCCATGCTCGGGAACATCGAGTTTAGAGAGAGGAACAGAAAGACAGAACTGAGCGTCTGAAAAACAAAGTTGGAAATATGAAAACCATTGGGATTGGCTCCCCATAGGAGGTAATCCCAGGCCAGCGTGATAGAGATGAAGGGGCGGTAAAAACTCGTGCCCAGTGTTTGCATCCAATTGCTGTAGAAATTTTTCCAAAGCAAATCAGCATGCCCGCTGAATACTTGCCTCAAATAATCGACATGGACAAAATCGTCCGCCAGAAAATAGCCGCTCAAGCTGCCGTGAAAAGCCGCGAAATTGAGAACAATAATGATGAAGATAGCGCCCCAAATGAATTTCAACGACTGTTTGCCCGGAGCAAAGGTCGGGGTATGGCTATCGGCCAAACCTTCCTGGGGGGAGGACTGCTGAATGTTTTCAATCACCGTAAAGAAGGTCTCTACACTATTGACGGTCATTGCTTGCCGATTGAGCCCTCGAGTGTTGAAGGGCGTCTTGAGCGAAACCGGTTGCTTAAGCTATGTGACCGGCAGCGCTTTGATTATGACCCGGATCGGCTCTGAGTGCCTTAGTCAGACGTCAGCAGGGCTAGTCAGATTGAAGATTTCTTGTTAGAAAAATAATAAGAGGGTTAAGTAATAGACCGCAAATATTAAGTAATGGTCGAGGAGCAGTTTAAACAGGTAAGCTTTAGTTACTAGCCAAGTGGAAACTTTTTCAGAGTGGAAGACCCGATTACCAAAGACGAAACGATGCTCAAATTCCCGGAGGGATTTCTCTGGGGGGCAGCAACGTCTCATTTTCAGGTGGAAGGTCATCCTGCCGAAATGAAGAGCAGGCTCTCGGATTGGTCAAAATGGACAGGGACGCCTGGAAATATTGCCGACAGCACAACTGCCGACGCTGCCTGTGACTTTACCTCTCGTTATCTGGAAGATATTGAGCTTTTGAGCGGACTCAATCTGGGTGCTCTGCGCATTAGCCTCAACTGGGCGGTTCTCTGCCCGAATGACCGCAATGGTCAGGGACGCAAGCGTCTCAATCAAGATGGCGTTCGCTATTACAAGAAATTACTCTCAACCCTGAAAGAACGCGGAATTACCACGTTTGTGACCCTCTTTCACTTCTGCCTGCCTCAGTGGCTCGCCGATGAAGGTGGCTGGCTGGGACCCAAGACTGCCCAGGAGTTTGGCCGCTTTGCCGAGCTTGTGGCCGGCGAATTGGGCGAATATATCGACTACTGGATCACGATCAACGAGCCGCTTCCTTATGCCTATCAGGGTTATGTAGACGGCTCCTGGCCACCCGGACAAAAGCACCATTATCTAAATGCCTTCCGCTGCGTCAACAACATGCTGCGCGGTCACGCGCTGGCCTACCATGCCATCCACAAAATTATTCCGGACGCCCAGGTCAGTTTTACCAATCACTGGCGGCCGTTTACTCCCGTCAACAAATGGAATCCTCTGGATAACCTGGTCACGCACATGCGCAATCGTGTGTTCAATCACTTGTTTCCACACGCGATCAAGACTGGAATGATGCACTTTCCCTTCCCTCTGACATTGCGCAACGAAATCAAAGAACTGTGTTTGCCTATTGAGGGCCTGAAAGGGACGATGGATTACAGCGGTGTCAACTATTACACGCGCGACCTCTCGCATCACAGTTTTGAAGCGCCTTTCGACGTATTCGGCAGAAGCTCACGCAATCCTGATTCCGAGATTAGTTGCATGGGCTGGGAGAGTTATCCGGATGGACTCTATGAAATCTTAACTCAAGAGATTACCCAATACACAACCCGTGAAGACGGCAGAGACTGCCCGATTATCATCACGGAAAACGGTTTTGCCGACCTCTTTCCGGCCCACTTAGTGGACGGCGACTGGTCTCTAACGGATGATTTCCGCATCAAGTACATGATTTCGCACTTGAAGGCCATGCATAAAGCCATCAAGAAGGGTGCCAACGTCAAGGGCTACCTCTATTGGTCGTTGCTTGATAACTTTGAATGGGCAGAAGGCCTCAAAGCCCGCTTTGGCTTAGTGCGTGTGGCTTTCCCGACCCAACAGCGAACTCTGCGCAAGAGTGCTCATGTGTATGCCAAAATAGCTTCTAGTAACGCGCTGGACAATAGATCGGCTTATTAGGACACAGGGCGAATTGACGGATTGAAAAATCTATGACTACCAAATTGAAGGCGAGGCTGGTTCTACCTCTGGCGTTTGTGCTGCTTGCCATTTGCTCGGTCTGGACGCCAAAGGCGATTTTTCACGCCGTTCATGAAAAAGCGTATGCAGCCCAAGCTGATAGTGCTAAACATACGACTTTGCGCATGATTGCAGACGTCAAGGAAATCGTGCCGGGCTCGACATTTATGCTCGGTGTAGAGCTGACAATGCAGCCGGGCTGGCACACCTATTACAAAGAATCCGGCGACGCCGGAATGCCGACATCAATTAACTGGGTTTTGCCGGCTGGTTATAAGCACGCAGAATTACTCTGGCAAAAGCCGCACAAATTCGATGACGGCGGCATTGTCACCTACGGCTATGCGGACAAAACCGTGATCGCCACCAAAGTGACTGCACCGGATGCGATACCGGAAGGTCAAGCTCAGAAGTTTGATGCCAAAGTCAAATGGCTGGAGTGTAAAGAGCTGTGCATTCCAGGATCGGGGGAAACATCAATCAGTCTGCCTGCCGGCAAAAGTGGCGCCACGCCGCAGTCCGGCGACAAGGATGCATTTTCCGGCAGCGGATTTACCGGCAACATATCCGATTTGAAGACAGAAGCTCATGGCACTGCCGGTGGTGAAAGTTCTTCCGGCGGCTCGAAAAATCCGAATACCGCCCCTGCAAGTGGCGGCACGGGAAGCATTCTGGATCGTTCTTTAACGATTGCCGATTCGCAAGGAAGCATGCCATTTTACGGATACTTTGCCCTGGCAATTCTCGGTGGTTTTATTCTCAACTTCATGCCCTGTGTTCTGCCTGTTATTGCCATCAAGATCATCAGCTTGATGGAACAGGTCAATGATGATCCGGGTCGGGTCCGCCTGCAAGGTCTGACTTTTGCCGCCGGTATACTCTCTTCTTTCCTGGTTCTTGGCGGTGTAGTACTGGCTGCTCGTGCGGCCGGTCAAACAGTCGGCTGGGGATTTCAGATGCAATATCCGCCATTTGTAATTGCCATGGCGACAATCATTTTGGTTTTTTCTCTCAGCTTATTCGGGCTTTTCTATGTGACCGTCTCTCCAGGGCAGGCACAAATAGACAAATTGGCGAGCAAAGAAGGGCTGACAGGAACGTTTTTCAAAGGCGTGCTGGCGACGGTCCTCTCCACACCGTGCACGGCTCCGGCTCTCGGGCCTGCCGTCGGCTTCGCCTTCGCTCAGCCCCCCATGACTATTCTGGCAATATTTGAGGCGGTCGGCTTCGGAATGTCATTGCCGTATTTGCTCCTGACGATCAATCCTAAGTGGCTGCGTTTCATTCCCAAGCCGGGCGTCTGGATGGAGAAGTTCAAAGAGTCCATGGGATTTGTTCTTCTCGCCACTGTTGCCTGGTTGCTGAGCGTTGTAGGAGCGCAAGCCGGCTCGAGCGGTGTTGAGTCGGTAGGCTATTTTCTTACCGGAGTAGCTTTTGCCGTCTGGATAGTAGCAAGATTTACAGACCTCACTTCTACTTCGCAGCGAAAAGCTGTTGTCTGGTCGATTTCCGCCCTTGTCATTGGGCTCTGCCTGTATTTTTTCATCCTCACGCATCCTGAGTTGATGGGTGCGTCGTCTGCAGAAATCGGAGCCGCTAAAACTTCGGCAACCAAAACAGCGGTCACCGAATCTGGTATCACATGGCAGCCTTTCACGATTGAAGATCTGGACAAGAATATTTCAGCAAACAAGACGATCTTGCTTGATTTCACTGCCGATTGGTGTCTCACCTGCAAAGTCAATGAGCGAGCCGTATTGGACAGTGCTCCGGTGGTCGAGCAGCTCAAGGCACTAAATGTGGTGACCATGAAAGCCGACTGGACGCGCAGAGATGCGGCGATTTCCAAACTGCTGCAAAAGTTTCAGCGCTCCGGCGTGCCGCTCTATGTGGTCTTTCCCGCCGGCAGAGGATCATCTCCTATCGTCCTGCCCGAAGTAATTACACCGTCGCTCGTTGTCGACAAATTGAAAGAAGCCGGTCCCAGCAAAAGCTGACCGGCCTCTTTATATTTTGCTGTTTTTGTCTAAAGCAAAGCGCCTATAGTTTGGCGATTGCCGCTAGAACCTGCGCATTTTCCGGCATTCCTTCGTGCACGTACTGGACGACGCCTTCTTTATCGATGACGAATAGAACGCGATTGGCGGTGGTTTTGTCATCGCTGACGACGCCATACTTGCGGCCGACTTCGTGAGTGTGATCGGCGAGCAAGTGCTGTTTTAAACTGAATTTGGCGGCGAAGTCTTCATGGCTCTTGACCGAATCAGTGGAAATGCCGAAGACAACGGTATCTGCACTTTCGAATTTGGAATAGTCTTCAGTGATGGCACACATTTCTTTTGTGCAACCGGGAGTATTGTCCTTCGGGTAGAAAGCGAGGACAACATTTTTCTTACCGCGGTAGTCGGAAAGACTGATTTTGCCTTGCGGATAGGCGTCACAAGTAAATTCGGGTGCCTTTTCTCCGACGCGGGGCAGTGCGATGGCTTCTTTTGGCGATGTCATGATTACCTATCTCCTTTCTGGGATATGCGCAGGCATCATTGTTGCACTGCCCAGCCAAAGGGCGCGATTTTTTAATCTCAAACTAGACCTATGGTAACGATTGGGCAGATCGATAACCTTTCCCGCTTGAGTTCCAAATGAGCAATCAAAGGTTTGCCGGATAAAGGCCGGACCGTGCACAGCACCAAATTTGGTGGCTAACCGTTGATGGTTTCTTGAATAGACTCGATCAGTCTGTCCAGTCCGCCAATTTCGAATTGATCGGCAAACACTGCCAGAATGCCCACATCGACATCGGTAAGAACCGTCACTTTCATCTCGCCTTTAAGATCGGTCAGCAAAACCATTTGTCTGAGCTTACCGATTTCCAGCTTGTTTGTGCCCAAATTGCTGGTGCTGAGAAGTGCGGTGGAAAGAACACCCAGAGTGTCCTTATCCATGTCTGAGCGGGTCGAGGCTGCGATCACAAGACCGTCATGACCGACGATCAAGCTGCCGTAAACGTTCGGGAAAGTGTCTATATGATTGAGCAGAGACTGGATGCCTTCACCGCGGGCAGCGCTGATTACTCTTGCCGTAGCAAGATTGGCTCCAATGGTTCTTTGCTCTTCTTCTGCTTTGATGATGCTTTCGACAACGGAAACATCAAGCAGGAGTTTACCGACCGTCTTCATTGTGCCGACGGAATCGGCAGGTGCGCTGGGCTCTGCTGCCGAGCGACCGGAAAGGCGACCGAACTCCTTCAGTTCACCTGGCTTGGCCGGCTTGCCATCCGGTCCTGGTGTCGCAGGTGGTGACTCGAGGTCAGGCGGCCTGTGGAACATTGCTGTTTCTTTGATCGGCTTGGCCAGATCGGCAGCAGTCGGTGTATAGGTAGTCTGAGGAGGTGGTGGTGGCGCTGTTTCCGGTTTCTTCTCCTTCGCGTGCACGACGTCCAGTTCGCCCGTGTCCGTGACTGGTTTTTCTTCTCTGGAAGGAATCGGCTTGCCGACTTCTCTCAGCGCTTCTACAGGAGCAAGAGAGGAGAAAATCTCTTCAATATCGTCGTCCACGCCGCCTTCGAACAAAGGCTTGTCTTCGTCTTCGTCATCTTCCAGACGGCGCGAAGGGAGTGTCTTCTCGGCTTTCGGCTCAGCCGGCGCTTTGGCAGCCGGAGGCTCGAATGAGATGTCTTTTTCCGGTGCCTTGGCTGCTTCTTCGCGTGCTTTGGCGAAGATTTCGTCGAGGTCAGCCGCTTCGTCGTCTTCCTGAGCGGCTTGCTGCACTGGTGCCGGCTCATCTTGCGGAGCTCCCACTTCTCTGAGAGCTTCTTTAGGAGCCAATTTAGAGAAGATATCGTCAACATCGCTATCGAGATTGTCGTCAAAGAGCGGCTTGTCTTCCTCGTCTTCATCATCAGAGAGCCGATGAGAAACTGGCTCAGGTTTGGGCTCAGGCTTAGGTTCAGGCTTGGGCTCTGGTTTCGGCTCCGGCTTGGGCTCAGGTTTCGGCTCCGGCTTGGGCTCAGGTTTCGGCTCCGGCTTGGGCTCAGGTTTCG
>CAZHEZ010000234.1:8595-11500 GCA_964531315.1 uncultured Candidatus Obscuribacterales bacterium
GTTCCGGCTTGGGCTCCGGTTTGGGTTCTGGCTTGGGCTCTGGTTTCGGTTCTGGCTTGGGCTCTGGTTTCGGTTCCGGCTTCGGCTCCGGTTTTGGTTCCGGTTTAAACTCAAATCGCGGTTCGGATTTGGGCTCTGGTTTTGGTTCAGGCTTGGCCGCAGGCGCTTCCGCGCTGGGCATCTGATTTTTTGTAATCGCGCCCATAAGCCGCGAGCCCAGGTCCATATGCGCTGCTTGATTGGAGCTGGCCGCCGGCTCAGCCGCTGTCGATGCAGGCTCAGGCGTGTAGGTAACTGCTTCTTGCGGTGAAATTGTTTCGTCTAGCGATTCAATTGGACCGCTTTCCATTTGGGTCAGCGGCTCATCCATAATGGAGAGCGGCTCGTCATCGAGCCTGTCAAGAATATCTTTGAGGCTTTCCTGGTTGCCTTGCTCATCTTCCGGTCTATGACCGCCCGTACCGCTGGCGCTCAGTGCCTGCAGTTTGGTAAATGTGCTCGTGCTCTTTCTCTTTTGAGCTTGCAATCTGGTTGCTGTCGCCGATGCCGCCGACTTCTTGTCGTCCTCCAGGTCCGGAATCGGCGCCACGGGCACTTCCGGCTTGGGCGGCGGCTTATCTTCTTCCGCATCCAACTTATCGAGAATGCCGCGCAGCTTGGTAGAAGAGGTGGCCGCTTTCGGTTTGGTTTTTCCGAGTTTGATAGCGCCTTTCGACTCTGATTGCTCTTCTTTTGTTTCTTCTTCGCCAGGTTCAAGACCGGCGGAGTAAACGGAAAGGGGCTCTAACTTGAATAAGGCAACTGCAGCGCCAACCCCGAAAACGGTGCTGACGATTAGCGGCACCATCGGCAACGTCAGTTTCATCGGCGCCACGAAGGCAAAATGTTGACCGATCGCCACGCCCGCTCCGGTCAGCACGAGAATGCTGGCAAACGCTACTCCAGCCACCATCAACAACTGATTGAGCCGGCAATTTTCAAAACAGATGCGACTGAAAAGCAGCGAGGCGCCCATCTGCGCAAAAATTAGCGTGGGGATATTGACGGCAAAGGTCTGATCTTTCCACGGCGACTGAGTTCCGCCGAAAGTTAGAAGGAGGGCAAGCACTATGGCTGCGCTGAACCAAATCCAATTTCGAACGACCAGTTTGTACATTTAAAAGATCGGTCCTTGAGATCTATATGAAAAACTAAGTTCAATATACCCTGCCACAAAGCCTTTACGGTGCAAACTGAACAGGTTTGAAGACATGAAATCGCCCCTTGAAAGCACCGGCGCGTAATTTATCTGTCGCTTTGCTGCGAATGAGGACGCTTTCGTCCACCAGGCTGGCTTGTATCGAGCACAATTAAGGCTTTCGCCACAGATACCGCCGAGAAATTTACGGTTAATAAGAATACCCAGTTAATAGACAGAACTGGTGCTTGAGAGCCCGAGCGCAGACGAATTTCTGTAAAGAGCGAATGGTTGGCTAAATGCGAGAGTCCGGAAAAAACGAAAGTGAGCGCCAGAATGACAAGCGCTATTTTGATTGCCTGTGTGGGCGTTGCTTCGTCATAGAAAAGAAGCGCCGCCGAAAGCGTCACACCCACTTCAATAATCAAGAGTGGCAGCAAGGGCACCTCCAGGCAAGCACCCGGAAAAGCTTTCGGCAACCCATAGTTGAGTCCGCAGACGCAAAGTACCAGGGCGGCAAGCAGCGGCCAGGAAGTCCGTAAACTCAGGCGTTGCATCAAAACCCCACTGGAAGGCGGTCCGGCTAAACCGCTTGTTTATAGCCTGAATGATGCGCCGAGCCTGGATTGGAGACTTTCTCTGATCTTCGCCAGGCGCTTGTCGACCTCGTCTGTCGTCAAAGCTTCCTCGACGCCCAAGAAAAGCAATCGATAAGAGAGACTCTTCTTTCCGTCACCAAGTTGGAAAAGACTGACCAGGTCGACTTGCTTGAGAGTACCGCCTGCAGCCGATCGAATACAAGACTCTACCGATGCATGGTCGAGTCCGGCATCGACGTCCGCCGTCAGATCTCGAGAAAGCGGCTGGGTCTGAGGCAATGGAGAAAAAGTCGCCGCTACCGTCAATTTCTTTATCTGATCGATATCCACTTCGAATACGCAAGCGCGTTCGGTAAATTTGAGGCTGTCAGTAAAACCGGGATGCAATTCGGCTACGTAGCCCAGGTTGGTTACCTGCGGACCACTGGCAGAGGCCAGGTTGGGATTTTTGGACCAGACGATCTCGGCAGCGCGAAATGGATGCAAACATCCGGGCAAGCGATTGGAATGGAAGAATTTAACTCGACTCATATCGACGCCGGCTTGCATGAGCAACTGCTCGACAACACCTTTGGCACGATAGAAATCATGCGCTTCTTCCGGCACGGTTTCATAGCTGGCAATATCGTTTGGTCCGGCTGTCTTCATTGTTTGCCAGAGGCTGGCGGCCCGCCTGCCCATAAGCAAACCGGCCACTTTAGTGATCTCATCGACGCCGGTGGCGCCCCGGTCCGGCACAGCGTCTTTGGCGTCTTTTCTAAGATATACGCGACCGATCTCAAAGAGAAAAACGTCCTTGTTGCCGTGATCGAAATTGTAGGCTGCTGTTTGTGCCAGCCCGGGAATTAAGCTCTGGCGCAACACTTCGTGATCTTCAGAAAGGGGATTTAAGACGGACACCAGACGCTGCTCATTCTCGAGAGTGGCCAGACTGTGCGGGTCGTTTTCTGATTTCTTGCTTTCGCTTCTGACCAGGCTGGAAATCCATGCTTCGCTCAAGCCGGAAGCCAGAAGCGAGCGCTTGATGCGTGTCATCACTTGATCCGGTGCCGGCGGCGGAATTGTGTTTGTCGGCATTGAGCTGGGTAGCTTGTCGAAGCCGTATATGCGCGCGATTTCTTCGATTACA
>CAZHEZ010000235.1:0-11444 GCA_964531315.1 uncultured Candidatus Obscuribacterales bacterium
TATGCTTCAAACACAATTGAAGAGTCAGCTTGATCAGCTAATGAGTTTTATCGGTCCGACATTTTCTCCATCTGCATCGCCTGACGGAAGCCCTGCAAATAATGGAAACGCGGACAATTTTAAAACCGCTTTGATAAATATCGTCGCAACGGCTGAGCAAATCGGAGCAAAAGGCAGTCAAGCCGGTCAACCCACTCAACCCACTCAACCGACTCAGCCAAGTAGCGGGACATAATGCCAATGAATATCTCAGTTGTCTGTGCTTTTCATTGTGCACAAGAGTCTTCCAGCGGCGCTGAAATTGAAGATGGATGTAAACAATCGAAGGATGAAGAAAGTGAGTTATTGGAGGCATTGTTATCGCTGGCGGCAATGGTCGATTCAGCGCGCGACAAGACCAGCGAAGATTTAGAACCTGGTACCTCATTTGGTGGCATAGAAAAGTGCAACTTGGAACAAAGGTTTTCCTTCTTCTCTGGCTGGGATCGCTTGGTCTCCAGATTTAGAGAAAATAGTGCAATTCGCAATCTCCAGTGTGCTGCGTTTCAACCGGCTAATCACTTGTCCGTTTAAACAAAAAAGTCACAGGTTGTTCCGAACTAATAAAGCCCACTGTCAATAAACTCTATGTAATGAGCCGGGATAACGCGGAGCATTTGTGGAAATGCAGTTGCGAACAGCGTTTGTAGAAGGATGAAACATCAATGATTAGTTCTGGTTTTTTCAGTGGTGCAGGATATGCTTTTCCTCACAACTCCGGCACTGCTGCGCAAGAACCTGCGCGCTATTCCTTTTCTCTTGAAAATGGGAAATTCCTTGGTGTCGGTGGCATGACAGTAAACGTGAATGAGAGGGGTGATATCTGGGGCGCGGTCTATGACTCCGGTGCTGAAGTTCGGCATAACGATAATTACTCGATGGCCAGGGGTGTTAACAGCTCATTGTGGTTAGGCGATCGCACAGGAATGTGGCATCCGCTCGATTAAGGCTAAATCCAGCTTCTATTGGCATAGCCAATTTCAAATAAAGGATCTATCGCACAGGCAGTGCGGATAGTCTCATTTGGCGTATCGCTGCAAAAGAGTGAATGGAATATGCATATTGATTTGTTTGTCGACTGTGCCTACATATTGTTTGTCGTCGTTGGAGCTTGCGTGATGACTGGGCTTCAATGCGGTATTACGACGAGCTACGTACGTCGACTGGGCAACAGAGTCGGCCCAGATTATTGGGGATCAGTTTATGGAACGCCAGCTCAGAACAAGTGCGATCCAACTATTCCGCTTCAACCTCCAGCGCGCGAAATGGAAACTAATTATGGACGCAGAGCATAGGTGAAATCATGTTAGAGGTTTTTTGCATCTTGTTGATTATGATTTTTGCCTTCGGGCAAGGTCACATGGCGTTTGTAAGTGGAATTCTGTGGTTCTTGGATGAAGCAGACGGCACTGAGATGAAGTGGAGCTTTGATTCGTGTATGGCTGCTGTGGTGGTTCCGGTGGGATTGATTATTGCGTCTGTGGAGCTGTATTTGTTATTTCGCTGATGCGAGCGCAGCGACATAAATTTGATTGTGAGTGCTGAACCTTCGGGTTCAAGTGAGAAAGAGGCTAAAGGACAGGATTGGGAAACCGATTCTGTCTTTTGGTTTTGGGGCGCTCAAAGACGTCAACTACATTGTGTAGTGATATGAACACTAAAAGCAAATTACACAGGGATAGCGTTGTTTGCTTTGAAAAACAGCCGAAAGCGACAGAATGCTATCTGCCGCTCTCAGCCGTTTTTCCATGCTCCGGTTTCTTCCTACCGGGCGAAAGGTATCAGCACTTCGACAGTGCGCGAGTGTCCTCCGGGTATTTGCGCCAGAGCAGTTTCCAATTGCTGATCACAACTATGTGCTCTCCTCCGTGTCTGCGAGCCAAATCAGCCTCAATCAGCCGGACGACATAGTCTCTGGCAAAGTCGACTTCGATATGCTGGTCGATCTCAACGACCACATTGCCGAAATGCCACTGAGAGGTGCCAATCGGATTGTTGTTGTACGCAACGAAGTAGACCATCCTGGTTGTGTCGTGCGCAGACGTCTCAAGGAAGCTCTGCTGCCTGGCCGCTCGTACTTCAGCGGAGAAATCAGAAGTCTCCAAGATCCAGCCGCTGATGACGACCGTGTACAAGCCGGGACGAGCCGTGATTAGCTCGGTGACGAGATTTTGGGTCACCTCTTCCCGCACGGCGGCCTGTTCCATCGGCTGGAGCGTGGTCACTTCGGCGTTGGCGAAGTGCCAGACATTTTCCCCATGGCGAAGGTAGTTGTACGCCACGAAATAGCTGTGAATCATCAGTACATCAACTCATCTCTCTGATCAGTCGCGATGCGGTGACAGAAACCGGGGCCACTATCGCGTTTATTTTTTTGTTTGATCCTCATCGCCAGATTGCATTTGACGGCGGCTGAGCTTGTTCTACCTTTGCGGTTCAGAACAGCTCGACCAGGGGCGTGTCCTTTGGCAAAACGACTTTGGTGAGCCGAATGTACTCGCCATTCTCGAGTTTCCCTTGCAGCTGCTCGTTGTGCCGCGTCAGCTTAGCGATGGAATAATCCGCCGGAACGAATTCCAGTTCGATGCCAGCTTTCTGTGCTGCGCTGAGCAATTCACCGTCGAACGACTTATGCACGTGAAGCGGCACATTGAGTGCTGAGGATACGACCAGAGCATGGAGGAGGACCTTGTCGAAGTCCTTTGTCCAGTACTCCCAGCCGGTTGTGCCTTCCCAGTTGAACTGGTTGAAGATCATGCCGATCAGCTTGTTGGGATGGTCACCCAGTTTGCGGTTGGCTTGCTCGACAGCGCGGTCGAAGCGATTGCGCTCCGAGTCGTAGTCGAGGGGCTTCATCCACGATTTGTAACCATCATCGTGGGCGAGGTCCGTTGCGAAGATGCTGATTTGCTTGTCGCCCCCGGGAAATTCCATAGAGAGAAACATATCTGACTCCTAATTAGTCTTTTTCGACTCACATTCGTAAGTCACTTCGGTGCGTCCATCGATGATGGCATTGAATTGGTCTGCCGTCGGTTTGAACGTCGTCGAAGTCGTGAATTAGAGATTGAAATGAGGAGCTTGTCGCGGCAGGAGCTGCCACCGCCTAGCGTCATGTGACGCGGCTCCTCAGGCTAAAGTCCGACAGTCGGTGCTCAAGCTTCTGTCGATGGCATTTTGCATAATTACAAAATGCCTCTTCAGAATCCGACTGTCCTCCAATGCGCAGCTCTCTGATCCCCAATAAATTTGGGAAGAAGCGCATTTTCGCTCAGGACCATGTCCACAAGTGTCTGCTCATGGATGCGATCGCCAATCGCATTGGTGCAGCAGCCGACTACCGGAGCCGGCTAAAGTAAGTTGCCGCTCGTTTGCAAACGACATTTTGCAATCGAACACCACAGCAAACGTAGCAGCGCTTCTGTGGCTCTTCTTCAAGCTGTTAATTTGGTGCAGTTATGGCAATATCACGTTGCATTTGTCTATGCAAACGCATCGCAGAAGCAGGCTCGAAGCATTATTACTTCCCCCTGTTCCTGACCCTATTTTGAATTTTTTCAATCAAGGGGATTGTTGCACGCTGTTGGGTGAGGAATTGCACCTTCCCTCTCTTCGACTTGTTATATCCTGTCTGCAAACAGGTAAGACGAAGATATTGGAGACGCCCGCTTTCTTCCTTGCACAGTAAGGAAAAGAGCGGTTAACTGACGGCTGGTTAAATCTCCCTTGCTCGCCGACAATTCACCAGTGACGCGAAATGACTTTTGGATCAGAACGCAAGGTATTTCCGCATCGTGTTCAGGCAGGCGACTGGTGAGCGCTGACTGATGGTCGTGCCGATTTGATTCGGCTTTGAAACTGCTCGATTATTGAGGGGTTTCATCCGGGCTCGACCCGCCCCACTTCCGGATTTCTCACTGCCGTGAAAGAGGAAGTGCTACTGTGCATCAAAACTTGCTGGACAACTTTGAAATCAATGTTTCCAGCATGTCGATCTCACACGCGATATTGGCAGAAATCTCGCGCTGCTTCGACGGAATGTGCTGCATTCAAGGCGGATGCATGACTGCCTCCTTTCTAGAACTTAAAACTGCCCGCGTATGACTCCGGCAAAGATTCGCTTTTGACGGCGAAAATGCCTTCTGCTTGTGCTTTTGATTCAACGGCCTGTAAGCAATAACGTTGACGAGTTGCCGCGATCGGATCACCTTCCTCTGGTTCCAGTAGCGCAATCAACGATGCAATTAAGGTTCCGGTGCGACCGTGACCTGCATAGCAAAATACAACTACTCGCTTTTCTTGCGCCAACTTCGGCATGAAAGTCTCTGTCAGCCGTTGGGACCAGTCTTCAGGCAGCCCGCCCAGGTCCGGCAAAAGAAAGTCAAAGACCAGTTCATAATTGCCGTGTTCAGAAGGCTGCCATAAGTCGGTAAGCGGAACCACGACATCAAATCCAACTTCCGGATTGAAGCCGAGCTTCAGATGCTCGATGCCACCGACAAAAATGAGATAGCCTCCGACCTGGATCGCTTCACCGACGTGTGGTTTGTGATCTGCAATATGATTCCTTTTCTTCATCTCAATCAATCCTGACTTGAATTTTGGATGGCGATTCCCATAGACCCAATTTCACACCGTTGTGAAAAAGAGTCTTGATCTCGTCAGACACCTCTGGCCACCGATGAGTCAGATTCGCATAGAGTCGACTGACACCACTTGTGTGCTTTTTCGTCTCCAGCCCAGCCTTGAAATTGCGCCTGAAATCAGTCGAGATCATCTGGTGCTTGCCGATTATGCAGCCGCCGTTGTGCTCCAGATCGAAAGCGTGATCCGCAAAGATCGTAGCATTCATCCGACCGTTCAGATAGCCTTGGGCAGCGCGAGCGATCTCCGCCCACTTCTTGCCGCCGATGCCGGCATATCCCACGTCTCCCCACGCTCTGGCTTCGAAGACTGTAGCGATCAGATCCAGAAAACGAACATGCATGGACTGAGGCATTTCCTTCAATTTGTCGAGCGGACCGTGCGCGGCGTCATACTCACGCTCCAGCGTCTTCAGCTCGACCAGGCACTCGGTAAGGAGCATGGCATAGCGACCGTCGGAGAAGCAGTAATACGTCTCGCCTATTAGCGCCATTACCAAATACATGGCCAGCCTGTCAGCTACCTCCTTGTGTATGCTGGTTTTGAGAGCCAGGGACTGTCTTTCCAATTTAGTACCGATGCTTGCTTTGGCCACCTCATCAATGATGTAGAAATCGTTGAGGAGCTGGTAGGCAGAAACCCTTTCTTCGATCATCTCGAAGTGCAGCGTGGGCAATTCGGCGATGTTGGCTGCGCCGGCCCATTTTTGGAGCAGATTGATCTCTTTCTTGTCGATACAACCGGTCCTTTCCAGTGCGCCCTGGAGCACCAGACCAGTTCGCCCATCGACCGAAATCACCTGGCCGCCCTCAACCATCAGGTCACCGCAGCCCACTACTGCCGGCTTGCTGAGACCTCGAGCGACAACTGCGGCGTGACTGGTCGATCCACCGGTTGAGGTGACAATGGCAGCTGCGGCGAGCATGCCGCTCAAGTCGTCCGGAGATGTTTCGGGACGAACGAGAATGACCTTTTCGCCAAGCCTCGCCGCTGCCACAGCCTCTGCGGAAGTGACAACAACTCGCCCCACTGCTGCGCCTGGAGATGCTGCCAGCCCGCATGCTACCACCTTGCCTGCCGCGGCAGCGTCAGACAGGACCGGCTCGGAAAAACTCGCTTCGCCCAGTGCCTTCAGCTGATCTGCACTGACGCGAGAAAGAGCCTCCTTTTTGGTCCAGCGCTTTTCCCAGACGAAGTGTGTGGCGATGGTGGCTGCGGCTTCAGGCGTGCGTTTTGCATTGCGCACCTGAAGAATATACAGCTGGCCGGATTCGACCGTAAACTCGATGTCCACCACATCGTTGCGGTGAGCTTCGAGCTTCCTGGCGAATTCGGACAGCTGGCTGAACGCAGCACCATTCCACGCGCTCATGCCCTCGATCGGCAGAGGAGTGCGCGAACCGGCGACCACATCTTCACCCTGTGCGTTGATCAGAAATTCGCCATAAAGACGATTTTCTCCGGTCGCCACATTGCGGCTGAAGACAACACCGGTGCCGGAGCTGTCGTCCAGGTTGCCGTATACCATCGACTGCACATTCACAGCCGTTCCCAGACCGTTTGAGATTCCATTCATCTGACGATAGGCGACGGCGCGCGGATTATTCCAGGAGAAGAGTACGGCAGTGATGGCCAGCTCCAGTTGTGTCCACGGGTCGTCGGGGACGGTGGCGCCGGACTTCTTCTCGATGATGTTGCGATAATGCTTGCACAAAGACCTGAGCGCATGAGCAGAAAGCTTGCTGTCCTGCTCTACCCGCTTCTCTTTCTTGGCCCTTTTGAGAGCGCTGTCGAAGTAAAAGCGGTCAACACCGAGAACGACCTCACCGAACATCGACAAAAAACGCCGGTAACAGTCGTAGGCGAAGCGGGCATTGTGACGCTTAGCCAGTCCGTGCACGATTTCGGGATTGAGACCGAGATTGAGCACGGTGTCCATCATGCCGGGCATGGAAACAGAGGCTCCAGAACGCACTGACACGAGAAGGGCATTGTCGATGGAGCCAAATCCCTGGCCGGTCACCTTCTCCAGGTTTTCGATCTGACGCTGAAGCTGCTTGCTGAGCCGCATGGGTGCGCAGCCGTGCTGAGCGAAAGCGCGGGCCACCGAGGTGGTGACTGTGAAACCTGCAGGAACCGGAACGCTAAGGCGGGCCAGTTCACACAGTCCAAATCCTTTGCCACCACGAGCGGTGACTGTTGCTGCACCCTCGTCCTCGAAGAGGTAGGCCAGCTGCTTACTGCGTCTCATGATAGTCCCCTTCCAGGACGATGATTATCAAAAGCATCTAGGCAATGACGATGCGGCGATATTCCTCCGCCACTCCGTCATAACCCCAGCGTTTTGCCGTGCGCAATGCCCGCGCAGCCGCTTTGTCTAAAGTGTCGGTTTCTTGCCACTGACTCTTGTGAGCACGCTGAGCGTTGCAAACCTGCCTCCAGACGTTTTCCACATCAAGAAAGCAGTTGGCGGAGTACGGTGAGACCAGGTCGTCGCCGAACCACAAAACTTCTTTCACCTGGTGACCAGGTAGCGGTTCCCGCCAGAATTTCCACCAGGGCAGTTTTTCTTCCCGGCGGGCCTCCGGATAGATAGTTTCCCACACAGCCAGTGCACCGTAGCGATGATCCGCATGTTCCACGCCAAAACTGACCGAGGTCAGATTGGCTGGGCAGAAAGTGACGATCGCATACGGTCTTAGCATGCGAATCATCGTGCTGATCAGCTTCTGCAGATAGCCCGAACGGTAATCTTTGGCCAGTCCATTGTCTTTGCGCCTGAGAAATATCACTTGATCCACACCGACAAGGGCAGCCGAGTACCTCTGTTCTTTTTCTCGAACTTTCGCTCTGCCGTTGCCTTCACCGCTGGTCACTACCACGTAAATGACGTTGACTCCGGCCATGGTGAGAGATGCGGCCAGTCCGGCGGCATGAAAGTCGAGATCATCGGGATGAAAACCTACAAAAACAACCGAGCCGCGATTGGCATAGGCACTGGGATCCATTTTGTCCATCGGGTGATATTGCTGTTCCTGCTGCCTCCTTTTGTTGACGCCCAGGTCACCGTGATCGCGCACAATCCGTAAATGTGCCATCGATAGCTCCTTTCAGACGAGAATTGCCGTTTCACTTATCTGTACTGGACGCCAGGCATTCTTGTTCTTGTCGTACATGTAGCGAATGCCATTGAACTCGAGCCTGAAGACAAAGCCCAGATATTGAGCTGCACGGCCGCAGGCATGGAAGCGATTTCCATAGAGGCTCATCACTTCAGTTGCCGGGGCTATTTTCTCATCGAGACTGATACTGAGAACGATGGCGTTTCCCAGCCGATTGACCTGGGGGCCGGGTTGCGGCAGGTCCTCATTGCTGTCGACGAGCAGATGAGCTTGCTTGATTGCGAAGTTGACCCTCTGATGCTCGGCATCAGTCCACCAGTTGCGACCGGCAATACCGAAAAAGCGCAGCACCCTGAGGATGTTGGCCTGAGTACGCCGTACTCGATCTTCATCTCCGACGCATTTGTCTGCGATAACGACAATTGCCCAGGCGGGATCGTCGAATTCCATCTTCAAGACCTGAGCGCTTCGATGCAGGGCGATGACGCGGCAGATCCTGCGGATGATTTCCCTGGGCAGGCGCAGGCGGCGCAGATAGACGTTCACGATCGCCGCACCTGCAACAGCGTGATTGTCGACATCGACGGCTCGGCCGATATCATGCAGGAAAGCAGCCAGCGGAACCACTACCTTTGTCGTCCAATCGTCGAGTTGGCCCGGGTGCAGCGTGATGTATTCCTGCAGAAGGCTGGTTGCCAGTTCGTGAACAGCAAAAGCGTGGCCGATATCGTGTTTTGTCTGAGCGCTGCTCATCTTGTCTCCCGCATCGTAAAGCGAAAGGAGCTGAGCATCGCTGAGGCAGGTTTGCACTAGAGCAATCGCCTTTGCCAGGTCGCTCGGGTTGGACATGGACATCCATGGTCCTGGATTCTCGGGCTCTGGTCCGAGATATCTGAGGATTTTCTCCTCGTTCATAACTCTTCCTAACTCTCGGCTGATCTTTGTGCAGACCAGGACCTAGTGCGAATTCTCGGACGGCAGTGAGGCGATGAAATCGCTCACCGCTTCCAACCAGTCTGGGCGCGAATGTACGTTAATGTGCGTTGCTCCCGGCAGAACAACTAGTCTCGTATCAACACCTGCCGCCTTAGCCAACCACTCGGAGTGCTTTTTGTCGACGACAGGGTCTTTATCTCCATGCAAAATGAGCAGTGGCGGATGAAACTGGCTGATGCTTTCGGCCGTAGACAACTTCAGGTCGGGGAACATGAATCGGGGATAGATTCTTAGAACAGGAATCATGTCCTTGATCTGAATATCCAGGCTGCTGAAGCCAGACTGCAGAACGAGACCAGACGAACGGCGCTTGGACGACACATGTGCTGCAACTGCCGCTCCCAGGCTTTCACCGTAAAGAACGATCTGCTCGGCGCCATACCCCAGTTTGATAACTGCATCGTAGGCAGCCAGTCCATCTTCCAGAAGAGAAGCAACAGATGCGCGCCCTTCCGTATCATCAAAGCCTCTGTAATTGAACGTGAAGACAGATGCCCCCGTTTTTAGAAGCGCATTTACACGAATCAAGTTTTTGGCCTGATTGCTTCGACGCCCGCCGTAATAGATAACGAGCTTTTGACTGGAGGCGCCTGTGTATACGTGTCCACATAGTGTGTGCACGCGGCCGGACGGAAAACTAACCGGATGGATTAAATTCTCGGTCGGTTGGCGATTGTCTAGACTGGCGCTTCGGCAACGTGGCATGAGAATGCGAACATAGACATAGTGCGCTACCCGCGGTGACAAACCCAACCAGATAAGGAGTCCGGTGAGAATAGCCAGGCAGGCAGCTCTAAGTTGAGCAGACATTGTTCTCACCGAATCCTTTCTGAATTTGGTATTTGTATTGTTTTGGACTAGCTCGGGTTGCCTGTCTCAAGGCGGCCCGTCAGCAGAGCTGACGGAAGAATTCTCCCTGGAGAATCACTGTTGTCCGACCGTTGCCGTCTACCTCCACGCGGTCGACTGTGCCGGAGATGGGCAAGCCGGGGATGAGACGGCCAATCAGCTCGTCCGACATCTCGTAGATGCTCATCCAGCCGCGAGCACCCTTGAGCAGCTGCAGAATAATCATGCCCTGACTGCGATCTGTGTGGATGTAGATGCCGGTGACGGTAGAGCCGGGCTGCCAATCCACTGAAGCCTGCGCCTGCAATTTGTCTTTTTTCATGAGTTGGACTCCTCTTTCTAGTTGTGCAGAATCAGTTGGATGGCGACTTCCAGTTGTTGCCTTCTTGCAGCACCAACTGACTTAGGTAGTCGTTTCCATCGATCCAGAGATCCTCCTCGAAGCTGCGTCCGTATCTACGCATTCTCTTGCGTTCGCGACGTTGGCGCAGATAGCGAGGCAGCGATATGCTCCACTTCCAGTGCGTGTCTTGTGAGTTATTTGGCTGCGACGGATCCATTGTTGTTCTTCCTTTCAATGCGGCGGTCAGTCCGGCAGCAGGAGAATTGCTGCAGATAATTGCTTCGACTGGCGGAATAAACGGTTTTGTTGGTTTTGTGTTTGATTTTTGAATTGAAATAAATAAAGATAATTATTGGTATCAAATGCGATGGCATAGAGGCAAGAAAACGGTTGTGCTTGTTAAACCACCAGGTAAAGATGGAAAGGCAAAATATTGCTTGGTAGCCGTCGTCCAGTTCCTGTTTTTGGGCGATGATCAGGGAGTCCCCAAAACGAAGATTTGCTAATCTAACGACCAATAAATTCTCTAAGAATTGGCGAAATTGTCCTGGCACGCTTAGCGCGAGGTTGCTATAAATGGCATTCTTACAGGAAAGACCAACATCCTTGATACAAGAGTCTCAGCGGTCGCGCATCTTGCGCTGGTAGGCAAGATTGACCATGACAGCAATATCTGGCGCTGCTGTACAGTCTCTTGCAGCTCTGCCATCTTCATTTTGCATTTCTGGCTTAAAAGATTAATTGCCCGGCCGCGCACCAAATCTGGTGCGTTCAAACCGGCAAGCCAGAAGCAACTTGTTTGTGCGAGCAGAGATCACTCAGCGGCGCGATCGTGAAGGCAAAAGGCTAAATCAACAACTAGTGCCGTGCGCCCAGCCATTATCTGGCTTGCTATTTCTGGCAGTCCAGAATTAAATCCTGGAGATAGGCGCAGCTCTGCCGGCTGTTTGAGTTATGGCCTTGATGCTGCAAACACGACTGCGGTGATCTCAGCGTGCAAACAAAAAACTCACAAAATATTCCGGATTTTATCCGGTGATTGTCATTAGGATGTTTGAGTGCGAAGGCGACGCGGCGAATTATTTCAGGAGTCGCTTTTGAAAGTAGTTATAGATAGCGGAAGAAAGTGATGTTAAGAGACATGCATCCGAATTTAGTGCCTGCCCTATCGCGTCCAGCATTGAGTGCCTACATGGCAGAATTGCTGCAGGATTTCTATTGGGAAAACAAGGCCCTCTATGCACACGAAGTGTCACACGACGTATTCATCAATCAAGACAAAAAAAGTTAGTGCCAAACCAGGGTGAAGCTGCTTCAAATTGGAGCAGCTCAACTCTGGGTTTAATAAGAAATGCACAGAAGGCATTCTGTGCATTTTGCCTTTTGTGCTCAGTTTTCAAAACAGACAATCAGCTGTCAGATTTGTTTAATAGCCGACGTAAGCGCCGCCC
>CAZHEZ010000236.1:0-11372 GCA_964531315.1 uncultured Candidatus Obscuribacterales bacterium
GTATGCCCAGCCCCAAGAAATAATCACGGTGCTGCAAAGTTAAAAGACCCAGGATTCAAAAAGAAGGGCTGGACATAGTGATGCCCAGCCCGCAGTGATGAGATTTACGCAGAGCCTGCAAGCTGCGTGATTAATAGTTTTCGTATGAGGCGAGATATGGCTCCACCACCAGAGTCGGCCGGCGATGGAAGCGGCTGAAGCGGCTGTAATAGACTGCCCAGCCTTTCTCCCTCATGACGTATCTTAAGGCGCGATACTGGTCGACATCCGGCCATTTGTCCAGTTTGATCCTCCTGGATTTCAAACCCGGCCTCAGAAGAACTTCCAGGATTTTCAGGACGATGCCGTTAAGTTGCCCGCAATCGGCGATCGCTTGCAGGCGGTCTTCCTGTGTCGCCCACAGATCTTCGGGCCTGGGGATTGACTTCACAACTTCACTCATGAATTTCTCCTTCGAGTTGGCGGTGCATCGATGCACCATGGTGTTTGAAGATTGATGCCTAGCGCCATAGCGT
The DNA here is from genome assembly GCA_964531315.1 of uncultured Candidatus Obscuribacterales bacterium. Classification (GTDB taxonomy): domain Bacteria; phylum Cyanobacteriota; class Vampirovibrionia; order Obscuribacterales; family Obscuribacteraceae; genus QKMZ01. The sequence continues at coordinate 516 of CAZHEZ010000236.1, forward strand.
TTAGTAAGGCAACCAGCACAGGTAGCGAGAATGCTTCTGCTGGTGGCGGGCGGCATTTGGCAGTTGTGCTGCCCATGTGGTGCTGCCTTTTGTGCTGGAGGCTTTTTCTTTTGGTGTTGTTGAAGATTGTTGCTAGTGCAGGAAGAAGTAACTAAGAGTAGAAACTTTTTTGGATTGCCAGTCAACCAAGGAACGGAAGGGTAACCTGTGTCTGAAATGGGTAATCAGCCGGAGTTTGCGGCGTTTTTGTCAGTGCTGTATCGGCTGTCACAGGTATTTCCCGCGAATAATTGCCACTGTTCAAGCATGACGAGGCTGTCACCGTTGCAAAAGAATGTGTTGGCGAGTGGTTTTTAAACGTATGTGAAACGTTATAGTGGTCGCAAAATTTGAGTCCGCCACCACAAATGGTGACGACCTGACAGCTCGGGAAATTGCCTGAAAAACCTAACGCTAATTCAACGATCCGTGCGCGATGTTGTAAGAAATTTTGCCGGGTGAATCAACGAAAGTTGGTTCACCCGCTTTTGTTGATGATACCAAATATGGTATCATGATTAGCGCTGCTAGCGATGCTCTGCATGCCTGCGAAACCCCTTGTGCCGTTGTTCCTTCTGATTTAACCAAAAAATCAATTGCCTGCGGCTATATAGAAAGATGAAGGTGGATTCATAACCTCTTCCTTTTCATTGCGCACCGCATAACTGCAACCCCCGAATCTCAAACAAAATCAATTAATTCGGCAATTTTCCATCCAGTTCCGCCTGGCTGATAGTCAACCTGAACTTTCTAATAGCCAGATCGATCGGCAAGTCTGTCAGCCATCTTTCTATTTCACAATCACCAAATGAACAGTAGGAGAAAGTCATGAAAGCTCAGCTTGTCAAAAATGGTGTCGATAATGCGGTTCTTGCTCTCTTGCCTCAGCATCGTTCCTCGGTCCGGCGTATCTACAAATCCTTCGGTTGCTACGGACGAAAAATCAGAATCCTTTTTGAGCAAACCAGCGAAAACGACATGCAGACCATCGGCGCGGCCGCCAATGCATTTGCCGTCTGGCTTGCCGCCTGCCGCTTTGTGGTATCGGTGTACCCTGAGCTCAATACCACCATGACCGGCGTCATGCAAGATGAAGCCAGCATGATTCTCTTAAGTCAATTGGCGATTGACGGCAAGGAGATTCATCCGGCCTTCCAGTCGCTTAAGCATATTCCTGGCTTCACCCAGGCAGTGCGTGACGCCTTCGACGAGTTTGCTTGCAATTACACGCTTGCGGTATCAGGTGACGGGACCGATCGCTTCCTCTCCGCCGAAGGTTCCTGTGACAGCGATGACGGCATGGGACTGTGCATTTTCGGAAGCTGCATCCCGGCTAGAGATACCAAAATGCTGTCGAAAGCGTTTCGTCTGGCACTCTTCAACAAATGTATGAAAGCGGCTGCCGCGGATGATTACGAGGAGAAGCATCTCTTCGACCGCATGTACGTTGAAGGAGGTGTCGAATCGTGGCAAGAACTCATTAAGGCAGTTACGGCGCCGAAACCGCGCCGGCGCAAGGATAGCAGTAAGACCAGCCGCCAGCCGCGGACGGTGAAGTTCTTCAGAGATCTGGGGCCGCCGGCGATTAAGTTGCAGACCAGCTGAGCAATCTACTTCTCGGCGTCGCCGACTTGAACAACGAATGGAAACGGTGGAGATGCCGAATGATCAGCTCAGTTACCTGCTTGCCTTCTTCGTGGCACTGCATGCAGCGCATATCGCTGAGCATGCAGTCTTCGAGTTTGCCTGCTGCCCGAAATTCAACGGGCGTCGCCTCAAGAGGCTGGCGGAAGCCGTCAGTGATTGTATGTTTGGTGTGCTGATGCTGTGCGGGTTTGTACTAGCAAAAGAACCATTTACTGCGGCACACGTCATCATCTATTTTGGCGGCGCCTATTTCTGGTACGTCTTTGTTTAAGCGTAGAAATTCCGCAATTCCAGGGAATTTTAGATTTCCATCGCCAACCTGAGAAAGAGGAGCACACGTTTGTGGCGGTACGAAACATAAGAGAACTTTTCGCCGAAGCGGCGTCCACCCAAATTACATACGAGGAAAAGGTGGCTCTGTACAACGCGAATGCGCCCACGATCCCGGGACAACCTCCGTCGGATGATGAGGTGGATCAGATCGCAGAAGCCGTGATTAAGCAAGCTATGAGAGCCGGGCGCAAGGAAGTGGGTTTTGGAGTGCATGCCGTCAATGCTGCCGGTCTGGAAGTAATGGCTCGCCGGTACCAGGAAGCTGGATTCAGAACGGAGGTAGAATTGTCGCCAAAACATTGGTGGCAGTCCTTCTTCTATGGACCATATCCAAACCTGACGCTGTGCTGGGACCCTTCAGCGCTTGCCTCGTCACTGAGAGATTTATCGTAGGCCTTATTTCGGCAATTTTCCAACCAGTTTTGCCTGGCTGATAAGCAACCCTAACGTTCTAATAGCCAAATCGAACGGTAAACCTGTCAGCCATATTTCCAATTGACAAACACCAATGAACAATAGGAGTAGGTCATGAAAGCTCAGCTCGTAAAATATGGTGTCGATGATGCGGTTCTTGCTCTCTTGCCGCAACGTCGTTCTTCGGTCCGGCGTATCCGCCACTCTTTCGGTCTCTACGGCAGACAATTAAGAATCCTTTTGGAGGAGGAAGGTCCAACCGACATAGCGAAAGTAGGAGCGGCCGCCAATGCCTTCGCCGTCTGGCTTGCCGCCTGCCGCTTTGTGGTATCAGTCTACCCGCATCTCAACACCAGCTTCACCGGCGGCATGCAAGATCAAGCCAGCATGATTCTCTTAGGTCAACTGGCGATTGAAGGCAAAGAGATTCATCCGGCCTTCCAGTCGCTTCAGCATATTCCTGGCTTCAATCGGGCAGTGCGTGACGCCTTCGACGAGTTCGCTTGTTACTACACGCTTAGGGTTTTAGGGGACGAGACCAATCCTTTCCTCTGCGCCAATGGTCCCCGGGCCTGCGAAGACAGAATGGGAATGTGCCTTTTCGGATGCTGCATCTCCGCAAAAGATAGCGGAACGCTGCCGAAAGCGTTTCGTCAGGCACTCTTCAACAAATGTATGAAAGCTGCTGCCGCGGATGATTATGAGGATAAGCATCTCTTCGACCGCATGGTGGTTGAAGGAGGTGTCGAAGAGTGGCAAGAACTCATCAAAGCAATTACGACGCCCAAAACGCGCCGGCGCAATACTGGCCGCCAGCCGCTGACAGTGAAGTTCTTCAGAGATCTGGGGCCGCCGACGATTGTGTTGCCGAGGAGATAAAACCAAGAGTAACTGAATTGGACACAGCCGTGACTTGAAAGGCTGTGTCGTCGAAATTTGGTATCGTCTCTGCCTTTTGAAAGGCACAACAAAATGACAGCAGTCCTAAATCTAGTAGTTTTCCTTCAATTGGCCGGCTATATAGCCGGCGTCTTCGCGGGCGGGTATGTGTGCGTAAAGCTCTCGGCTCAATACGAATGGTCGGTGCCCATTCTCAGCTTTCTCATTTTCGGCACCGCAGTCTTTGTCGTCTGTAGCACAGGCGACGAAGTCAGCGCATGGATTCACGTCCTGATTAGCAGCAGCATTGGCATCGCCTGTGGCTTGTTGGCGCGGATGCAACGCTAGTGTTAACACAGCCTTGCGCCAAGACAACGAGCGCAAGCAGATTGAAGTCGTCTTTGGTCGAACCTTCGTTTCATGCAATAAAGGGAAATAAGATGTCTACCACGTCCATCGTTCTCCTCCTGATTATCTTCGTCGTCTGCACGTCCACGCACTGTCAGGCTTTCTTCCGCAGATGCAAGACCTTCGCCATGATCTCTGATGCGGAAGCGCGTGAGAAGGTCATCGCCGCTGACCGAGCACTGTGCTTCATGTGCGCGTTCGTGTTTTCCATCATCGTCTTCGACGACGCACTGGAGACAATCCACGCCATCGTCTCTCTGGTCGGCGCGGCTCTGGTATATAGCATCCGCTGGGAGTTCACCTACTTCGAATTTTGAAGACAGCTGAACATGCCTGCCACTTCTTGATGCTGAGGCAAACAAAGACAGAGACGGGAAGGTTTGTCGCCCCCCGTTTCCGAGTGTTTCGTTGGCAATGCAAGCGAGCGAAACTGCTTGATCGAAGTTTCGCAAAACAGGAAAAACGAACATGTCGCACATTCTTGTCGAAGTCTTTGTGGCTATCCTTATTGCCTTTGCACTGACCAAGCTCGAGAATATTCTGCTCTACCCGCTGGCCGATCGGCTGATCGCAAACTCGCAGGTGCGCAGATTCGGCGTGCCCGCGGTGTATGCTTCTCTGTTCACAGTGTTGTGTTCACTCGCTTCGTCTGTGGGAGGTGATTCTATTAGCATCGGTGCATTCATCCTCGTGTGGGCGATCGTTTACTGCCTGAACATCGACGCAGAGCGCTCATAATCCTGAGCTCCTGCAAGTAAGACGTTAGCGCATCAACGTGCTCTCGTATCCGAAGAGCATAATGTAGCGGCTTGACGGTCAATGTAGCGACTGTCGAGCTTGGCAATAGAAATTAGTTGCAATTGCTTTCTCAAAGATTGTTTTTTTTGCGTCAACAAAACGACAAGCGGTAGTAGCAATTGAGAACAAAAAAATCAGAGTGCAAATGTCATCGTTTTTCCAAACGAATCCGATGCACTCTGAGTGAAGGCTCAAATAACGGTTTGCACCGTGGCTTTGCCTTTTGATTCTTCACTGAAATTTCCGGTGATCCTCCACGAGACCTCTATTAAGTCCGGGTCGGCCAAACGTATTCGATCAGGCCAATCGACGCCCAGAGCATCAAGTAGGTCCCGATTGTGTAAGGGCTGCCGATGATGGCAAAACCGGCCGCGAACATCGCCATAAAGACGAAGCTCTTTATGCCGGCGGTTGCGAATCGCTTGGTGCCGGGGTTGGCGATCTTCTGGACGGCCAACAGATTCAGCACGAGGCGCTGAACTATGGGGAAGGTTAGCGCGACAAAGAAGATTACGAGAATGGTGGGACGATGTTGCGCAAGGGCGTTCATGGCTTTGGTCCTCTTCAAACCGGCACGAATGTGCCTGGAAAAAAAAGAAGGCTGGGCATGGTTGCGCCCAGCCAAAGTCTAGAATCTGCACAAATCAGAATTCGATTGCGATTAATTGTGGCGCGATTTAGGTGTGCCGTTGTGCGAACCATGAATGCTCGGCTCATACCAAAAGAACTTAGGTGCTTTTGCCGTCGAATCATTTGCCTTGACCATATTGATCCGGCACTTTTTGCAAAGGCTCGCAAAGGTTCCCGGTTCGCTCTCCGGGTAAATTGCCAACCCCCAGCCTTTAGAGGTCAGATAGAGTTCGGCGACCTTAATTATCTTGGTCCGACCGATTCTCTCTTCTGAGCAAAAACCAACTGAGGTTTCTTGTCCGATTCCCGGGAGCTGAACCAAGACATCAATTGACTTGAGATAAGAAAATGTCGGCCCGGAATCAAATGCACTTTCAGAAGCGGCCAGGAAGACCACCCTGGTAATGTGTTCTGGAAACTGACTGGGGCGCACGACCACCTTTTCAGAGGTAATGGTCAATCCGGAAATTTCTCGATTGCCTGGATAGGCTATGTCCTCTTCTCTCATACAGATGCCGCGATAATTAAGCGGCAATGCTACAATGCCGGGCACGGCTGAGCGCAGTTTCTTGCTGGCAGTCTCCTTTGCGCTCGTCTGAATTCGCAAAGTAAACTCTTTTTGGCCGATCAGCATATTGCTGCATGCCATGTCGATGGCCCACATCGTGTTAGATTGGACCCCTAAGCCCTTACTGGTTTTCATGGTTTGATCCTTTCCAATTCGCAAAAGTCGAATGATTGAAAAAACGCAGAGTGGATAGAGAACGCGCGACTCTTTCAGTCCGTTGCCAGGGTTGCTTGTAATGGGAATAAAGAACTGTTTGCGCTTGCGCCTGATGTTCTCTGAATGCAATGGTGGTTTGTTTGATATCTAAAACCTGAGCTTTTGGGCCGCCGCAAACAAGCCTGTTTATGCCTGGAGCGCCGCCACGGATCAGGTTTAAGGAAATCGATCTTCGCCAAGCTGTAAGTTTCATCATGCAAAAATTGCGAAGTGTACACAGGGTGATATCTCAAATTCCGGTCCTGATGTAATAAACTGGCGCTGTTTTCTATGGCGGGCCAAACTTGGATCTGGGTTTTCTTAGCGCATTGAAGGGTCAGGGAGATAAGGTCTCCAGCAAAGACCTGGTCGTGGCTTTGACGGACGCGATGGACAAGGGTCTGCTCAAGCCGGGCGACCGCTTGCCGTCTATTCGTGAGCTGTCATTGTTTCTCGGCCTGGCAAAAACTACCGTCGCGCGAGCATTCGACCAGCTCATAGCGACCGGACACCTGAATGCGCAGAAAGGCTCGGGAACTTTTGTGGCCGGGGTTAATGGCGACAAAAGAGTTGAGAGTAACGGCAGCACCAGGGCGGTAAGCGGAAGCGAAACTATCGGTGTCTGGAATAACCGATTGAACGATGTGGCTGAGCGAATATTGCTCCAGTCTCCGGACTTCGTCACCTCCGGCGACTTGGAAACGCTCAACTACGGCTCCACGCCCTCTGATTCGCTGCCAATTTACGAATGGAAGAGCCGCATAATTGCTCAATACCGCGCCGACGAAATCGTGCCGGGCGGCAACAAGACTGAGCCATTCGGTTTTAGACCCCTCAGAGAAGCGCTGGTCGGTTTTTTGCGCCGCACCAAAGGCATTCAGTGCACGGCATCGCAAATCGTTCTGTACTCGAGTTCGCAGAGTGCCCTCAATCATATTCTCAGCTTGCTTGTAAAGCCCGAACAGAAGGCAATCTTTGAAAATCCTGGATTTGCCGGCGCCAGCGAGCACTTTCGCATACATGGTGTGGAAACCGAGTTTTTGCCAGTTGACGGCGACGGCATAGTACTTGCCGGAACCAGTTGTAGAAACGAAGTGGTTGACTGGGCATACATTACGTCTGCCAGCCAGGATCCAACCGGGGCAGTTTTATCGCTGGGGCGTCGCCAGGAGCTGTTGCAGTGGATCTCGAAAAATGGAACCGCAATCATAGAAGACGGCTGGGATTCGGATTTCCATTATGGTGCCAAGACACACCCGACCTTGTTTTCTATGGATTCAACCGGATCTGTCTTTTACCTCTACACTTTCTGGCGTCTTCTCTACCCGCTAACATGCACAACGCTACTGGTATTGCCGCCCGCTTTAGTCAAAGTTTTTGAAACATCCAAAAGGCTCTGCGATCCACCTTTTGCTACAGCAGAAGATATTGTCCTTTGCGAGCTTTTGGAAAACGGTTATCTGGAAAAACATATCCGGCAGGTTTGGAAGAAATATAGAAAACGCCGTCAGGCTGTCATGTATGAACTGACCAGAGCGTTTGGAAAAATGATTTCTGTAAATCCGGTGACGGGAGGAATGCATGCAATTGTAAGTTTCCCCCCAAATTTTCCAACGGAAGAAATAGTTGCTTGTGCGGCCAAATGTGGGTTCCCGTGCGCGCCCACTGCTTCCTACTACTACGGAGAGGCGCCGGCCAATCAGTTCATGGTTTTCTTTGCCAGCATCGATGAGGCGGACGCACAGGCGGTGGTTGAGCGCTTCGCCCTTTCGCTTGCAGATGCCAAAAAACAGTGATGGTTTGTGAACAAGAGCAACAAATCCTCTTCACGAAGGTTAATACAGGCACCTGTGACAGCTTCGCCAGTTTGTCAAGAGGGTGAAAAGCTGCTCATAGATTGAGCGTTTTTGTGATCACTGCCAGTGAAAGTGTCCTCCCGCCTTTGCTGCCATCTTTAGTACGATGCGCGATATGGATTGAATCAGAATCCACTTTTCTACAATCTCTCTTGTTTCTCGTAAAAGCTGACGCTTACGGTCAGTTACTTCTTCTTCCCCTCTAATTTGAACTCTTTGAACCGAAACAGGTAAATCTCCCTTTCTTCCAATCATGAAACGACAGCTTGTGTTTCCTCGGAGACACAGATGCGGATTCATGCTGTTTTGGTTCGTCCCTGCCGATAGCCTCTGTATACGCCGGTCTCTGACCGACGTTTTTCAAACGTGGAGAATATCCATGACACAAGTAGCAAATCGAATCAGATCGATTCCGCGACTGAAGCAGCTGCTTCGTCAGGAAGATGGCTGGGTGGGGATTTTGCGTCCCGCCGCTTTCTTCTGGACGGCAGGCCGGCTCTACGTCGGTTATTCGCTGCTCAGCACGCTTCATCACGACGAGCCGCCGCTGTGGGATCCGCAGCCGGTTAAGCTCGGCACCATCATTGAGACGCGGGCGGGCTTCTATCAGTTCACCGGCATTTTGCGTGAAGGCGAGCCCTACCGCCGCCAGTATGCGCAGCTACAGTTCGCATATTTCTATCGTCCCGATGATTTCGGCGACGGTTTTCTGCGCAAGCAGATCGACCAGGGCTCCATTGCGGTGCACGAGAAGTATGTGTTAGCGCCCAACACGTACATGGAAGCGCAATGGCTTTCGACCGCGCTCCTGCACAAATCCTGGCGCAACGGACGCAATCTCGAGCGCCAGATCCAGCGCAGCGAGCCTGTCTCCGGCATGCGCAAGGGCAATCGCAAATTGCGCTCCGATTTGGAAACGCAATTCAGCGACATCGAAGATCGTGAGCGCATGATCGCGCAGTTTGCCGCCCAGCCTGGCGCTTAATGCTGACCCCTTAGCGCGGCGGTTCGGAGACATTCCGAGCCGTCGCTTGCAAGAAAGATTTGAAAAATGTCGAATCAAGCTACAGAGAAAGTTATGGCGTTGGCTCACAAAATCGACGCCCTGGTCGAGCGCGGCGAAGCAAGCCTGACGAATGGGTCTGCTCAGGCTCAGGCGCGTCGGTTGCTGGCGCTTTTCATGCTCAAGCAGATGCATCTCGGCGAAATCCTGGGCAATGTGAAGAAGGCTGCTGAGTGGGAGCCGATCACGCCCGAGCAAAAGGCCGACGAGGCTGCCGCTGCCGACAGTCTTACTGCCCACCTGACGCGCTACAAGGCGGCTGTGCTCGGCGAACCGGCACCAATCTTCAGTTGCGCGGAATTCGTCGCAGTCTGGACCAGAGCAACTGGCACCGGCGGCGATGTCGTCGATCCGTACTTCCAATCGGTCGTCGACGTGATCTTGCCGATTCTCGAGGCGACTGTGCTGAAGTCTGAACAATCGCTGGATGAAGCGGACGCTTTGACGGCCGGGTAAACTCCGGCACGCCCACATGGAGAGGGATGGAATGTAGCTTCAGGCTATATTTCATCCCAATTCAAGCTTTGAAGCATGGGTGTTTTTAAATTGCAGTACCGTGATTATTTCTTCGTTTCGAGAATACTAGAGTATATAGAAAGACTACCCCAAAAAAATGGGGCTGGGCATAATCGCGCCCAGCCCAAGTCTTAACGTCTGTACAAATCAATTTTCTTTACCGATTGATGAGCGATATTCTGCCATCTCTGCTGCGCGGCCGACGCAGGGCTTTGAAAAACGCGCTGATCAATCCGCACAAGGTGCCCCCACTGACCACGGTGAATACGCAGCAGCCGAGGTTGCCTGAATCTTGGGAGAAGTTGCGCAGCTTGTCCAGTGGATAGAATGCCGCCCCCGGCGAGCCGAGGAGCAGGCACAGAAGCCCGAGGAACAAGGACACATTGATGACGATCATGAGGGCGATAACTTTCGGCGGAAGGTCTCTCTTGTCTAATGGCAGTGAGTAGCCGATGGAGAAGCAAAAGGCGAAGACGATAGCGAGGATTGAGAGGATCATCAGATAGACACCCAGTGTATGAAGCATGGTCGACTCCAATTCAAAGAGGATGTTGCGGACTAGGGGGGCGTCACTTATTCGTCGACGTCCGTAGTAGCGTGTCACTACAAGTTTTGGCTTACCGAAAAAGCGGGAGAGGAAGCTATAGCCGACGAACCAGCCTTTATCCAGCGGTCAGTTGCAAGGCGTCGTACTCATCATCCGTGAGCCGGCCGGCGAGCTCGATCTTCGCGTTTGTCATTCCCGGTGAGAGCACCGCGAGAATCCCCGAGAGAATCGCATCGATGTGCCCGGATTGGGCGATATCTTCCAGTCGCTTGCGCTCGTTTTTCCACAAGTCACCAGCCGACAGAATAGGAAGTGCAAGTGCGCTCATGTTTTCCTCCGTAGAATTGCCGGTGCACATTGGCACCCTGATTGCGCCAAGATTCCTGCCATGGCCGAATGGCGCTATCGTGAGGGAATCTAATGCAGCTAGCGAGAATGCTTCTGCACTGCCGTTCCTCATTAAGCAGCGATGCTGCCGACGAAGTGCTGATTTAGCTGACGGTGTTTGTTGTTCGAGTGTTTGAGGATTGGCTGAAGGGCATGAAGAAGTAATTAAGAGTAGAAACCTTTTGGCGTTGGCAGTCAATCAACAGAGCAAAGAGCAATTTTGGTCTGAAACCTTTGATTAGACGGCTTTACCGGCTTTTTCTGAAAGCGGTGCCGAGGCTCCCGGGGGTATTTTTCGCAAATAAATATGATCGTTCAAGAATAACGAGGCTCTCAAAATTGCAAAAATATATGCTGGATAGCGGCTTTTAAGCGTTTCCTAAATGTTTTTCTGCTTGCAAATTTCGCCGCGCCACCGTAAGTGGTGCCATATATAGGTGCTCGTTTGGAACCGCTCAAGCACAATTCCCCTGTTTTTCTATGATCTAATATGACAAAAGATAGTAAGATTGCGTTTTTGTAAAAGAATGGGGTTCCCCAGTTTCGGTAGACACGGTCTGGACAAAGGTCGCTCCGA
>CAZHEZ010000237.1:0-11365 GCA_964531315.1 uncultured Candidatus Obscuribacterales bacterium
GTTCTACCCGATTAAACGACCTGAAAATGTGCGAATTGAGAAAGTACTGATTGGCGTACACATTGCGGAAGCCCAGGGAAAGAGTGCCATGCCCTGGTTTTATATCACCTGAAGTTCCTGCTGCCCCCGGCACCAGTAGTGAACGCGCTCAGCCCTGGCCGGAAGCAGGGCGCGCCAGAATGAACACCTGTAGAAGCAGGATAATTGCGATAGGAAGAATTTTTGATTTGCGCACTCTGAACTTTCGCCAATCCTCAAACGGGGATTCTCCGGGCAGCGCTGCTATATTTCAACGCTTTTCAACAGGCAAAATGGGCAGCGGAGCAAGGGCGCGGCGGCTCTTTATCCTTGTGGCCGATAAGATTCGGGACTTTATTTCGGCATCTTCATCAATTGAGAATGGAGGGCTTTCGGTTTGGGGTTCGACAATTTGGCTGCAGCAGGCTTTTCCGCAATCCTTCCTTCTCTTATCTATCTTGCTTTGATCTACATAGTGGATATACGTATGTACTTTTGATGAACCAAATGTTATATCCATAGCTGTATCGAGGATTGCAGCGTGCAGCGACGTATGTCTGGACCGAATGCAAGACCGAAGCCGGCATTTAAGCCTGACTTGGGTACAGGTCTGAACCTGGAATTGGATCAAGTCATCGTTTCTCTAAAGAAACGGATCCTGATTCCCGGTCTTTTGGTTGTTGGCGTCCTGATTTGGTTCAGCCTCTGTCGAGCCTTTTACGAGAGCTACTGGGACGGCACCGTGCACCGTGTGCAGACGGTTGATTTCAATCTTTTGCATCACACTTTGCCCTCGACCCTCTCGCAGCTTATCGTTTCCGGTCGCGACGACCAGATTCAAAACGTACTCGATTCCACATATGGACTCTTCGGGCTGGTTGTTACCGATCCAACCGGCACCTCAATTCTTTATCAAACCGACAAAGTATATAAGCGCAAATCGTGGCAAACGCGTCTCAGTCCCGAGAATCTCAAGACTGAGATCGAACCCTTTGATGTGCTGACGGACCCGCCGCCGACAAGCGCCGCTTATGAGCACACCTCTCCACGTTCGGCTGCTGCCGTAAGAGTGGAAAGCGAGTCGCAGCCCAGCCGAGTGCTGGGGCGTGTGTATTACATGCGGTCATTTCCGCCGACATTAATGGAAGACTTGAACAATTTCCTGACCACAGGCTTCTGGGAATTGTCCGGCTCCAAGCGCGGCTATCTGTTCATCACTCTATCTTCGATATTTTTCTGCCTGGTGGTAGTGCTGCTCATCTGGTTGAGGCGGCGCGGCATCGAGCTCAAAGAGAAAGAACTCGATCACATTCAAAAGGAGCTGGAAATCAGGCAACGGGCACTCGCTCATCTTTCCGGAGAACTGGCCAATCAAAAGACCAGAAAAGCCTGGCTGGAAAAGGAAGCCGAGCAATCCTACAAACGCGCGCTTGGCCTCAAACAATCGCTGGAGCGTCTGAGAGACTCACTGGCGCTCGTCAGTGGGCAACAAATCACGGCTCATCAGGCGGAAGGCCTCGACCCGCATCAAATTGTCAAAGTGCGTCCGCCGGTTCATCCGCCCAGCGCTCTTCTTGAAGAAATTGAAATGCTGATTCCGGCGCTCTCGGACAACGCTAAGGCTCTCCGGTCGCAAGCTGGGTTGCTCCAGGATTATTGCCAGATTCTGGAGAATCGGCAGGTGGAAATGCACCAGCTTGTCGAAAATGCTTACACAAGAGCACAACAGGTTTCGGACCGATTTATTGACATGCGTCCGGGTTCGACTGTAAATAACTGACCGGGATTTCGCCAGTTTGGTTATTAACAACCGCAGCCAGTTTCACCATGCCGATTTATAACAACTGAAACCAGTTCCGGTCAGGATTGTTGCTGCTTATTTCTCTTGATTTCGTCTTCTTTCTTAGTAGTTAGCTGACTATTAGAGGGCCGTGATAAGCTAATTGCTGTGGGACTAACGCCTCCCGCATCCTGCAATGTATATAAGTGGGATGGGTTGGTGATTTAGCATGTAGCCCGCGCAATGCGAGCTTTTTCTGGCCGACTCATTTTTGAGTCCCGAGAGAATCCAGGAAAACCGCCGGGAGAATCCCGGGAGAAAATGAAGTAATGAAACCAGCCTCCGGTAAGAAACTGACGCTGTCGCTGAATTCCCTGCAGGAATCAAGCAGCGAGCCCGTCTATCGCCGTGGCGTGCAGTATTACCGCCGCAAAAAGGTCCTCAAATATGAGGAGAGCGAAGGCGGCACAAAAATCGAAGCACTGGTAATCGGCTCCGAGCCGCAACCTTACAAGGTCAACGTTTCCATCGATTCCGAGGCCGTATTCAAGGCCGAATGCTCTTGCCCTTATTTCGAAGAAGTTTGCAAACATTCAGTGGCCGTAATCCTCACGCATATCGCCCGCGGCAATCCCGGCATTCGTTTTGATCTGGCGGAAAACGACAGGGGCAGGGATAACCCTCAGGACCGAGCCCCGAAAGCCAAAGAAATGCTGGACGACGCCAAAGGCATCGAGCCCGAGCCGGACGAGTCGCGGCATCAGCTGGGCGTTTTGGTTTTGGAAAAACCGCTGGCTTTGATAGTCGGAACGGTGCCTGAAGAGCGCCAGGGCAAGGTCAATATTCTCAAGGTGCCGCCCGAATTTCTCAATGTACTCGAGCCCGAGTCGAAGATACATCGTCTCACCAAATATCTCACCCAATTACCGCAAACAACCAAAGGCACTGCCGGCGGGCACCGCATACCGCGCGGCGACGAAGGCACAGTGATCGGTCACTTGAGCCTCTGCAGCAAGCTGATCAACACCGCCGACGGCAGCGAAGTCACTTTCTCCACCAAAGTAATCAAGCCTCTGGCTGTGATGTCGGAGACGGAAAGCGGTGAATTGATGTTGAAACTGGAAGCGGTTGATGAAGAGAGCGTTGCGCTCGATCATCCCGTATTTTTCCTGGGACAAAACAGTTGGGTGATGTCCAAAAACACTTTCTATAGCATCGATCTGAGCGCTATCCACCGGCTTTTCCAATTCTTCGATGCGCACGGACAGATGACCGTGAAGCTGGAAATCGTGCCGAAATTCCTGGCTGTCGATTTGCCTATCTTGACTAAGCGCATGGAGGTTCGTCTCGACGAGACCAATGCTCCGTTCCCGGTTGCAGTCACCGATGCACCCCGGGTTGTGATCAAACTGGGCGAGCGCAAAGGTGTTCCCACCACCGCCATCGGCAGCGGACCTAATGATGTTTCTCTGGAAGTATCGCTATCCTTCGCCTACGGGGATCTGATCCTACCGTCCAGGGACGAGACCAGCGCAGTCGAATCCGAACTTTATACCCGCACGATGTCGGAGACCGGTCAGAGCGTTTGGGTGAAACGCCAGTGGGAGCTGGAGCATCAGGTGCGCCGCTTCTTGAGCAACCTTTTGCCTACGCGCACGATTGCGGATCGTTTCTTCTTTGCCGATGAAGCCGCTCTGGATGCCCTCTATTATTTGTCTTCAGAACAATGCGCCGACTGGGAAGTGACGGGAATAGATGCACTGAAGAATTACAAAGTCCGCAAAGAACCGCTCAAACTCAAAGCTTGTCTCTCGCTCAAGAAAGACTCGTTCAAATTTGATTTCGATCTCGATTGCTCTTCCAACGGCGAAATCATTCCATTCCCTCTGGTAATCGAAGCGCTTTTCCGCAACCGCAATTATTTGAAGCTGTCCACTGGAGAATGTGTCAGGCTGCCGATGACTACGCTGTTGAGCTTGCTCAAGACAATCGGCCAGAGCAAAGACACATCGCGTCCTCTTTATCAGGCTTTGCCGATAGCGCACGCGCTGGAAACGCACGAAATCGAAATATCCGCTGACGAGGGTTTCCAGAACTTCCTGCAAAAGATTCATAATTTCAGAGAACTCGAAGGCATCGAGTTGCCCGAGTCTTTCAATGGCGAATTGCGTATTTACCAAAAGGAAGGCTGCAATTGGCTTTCCTTCTTGCGCGAATACGGATTGGCCGGAATTCTTGCAGACGACATGGGTCTTGGAAAAACTGTTCAGGCTCTGGCCCTGCTTCTCGATCACCACAAAAATGGCAAAAAGATGCCATCGCTGGTGGTGGCGCCCACCTCTGTCGTCTATAACTGGCTCAGTGAAGCTGAGCGTTTTACACCCAAGCTCAAGAAAGCGCTGTTCCTGGGGCGAGATCGCGGTGAGCTGCTGAAGACGCTGCAGAAGGACAATGCCAAGAAGCCGGACGTGATCTTCACCACATACGGTATCATTCGCCGTGATTATGAAACGCTCAAAGATTTGAATTTTGAATTCCTCATTCTGGACGAAGCGCAAAACATCAAGAACCCCGACTCAGTGGGCGCGGTCGCGGCCAAGAGTCTGAAATCCTTCCACCGCCTCGCTCTTTCCGGTACACCTGTAGAAAACAGATTGAAAGAGCTCTGGTCGCTTTTCGATTTCTTGATGCCGGATTTCTTGAGCACCTATAAGGATTTCAACGAAACTTTCGAAAGACCGATCGAAGCAGGACTGGACGGTGCCGGCCAAAAACTGAGAAAAATCGTCCATCCATTTATTTTGAGACGCCTTAAAAGTCAGGTCGAAAAAGAACTCCCCGATCGCACCGATATCATTCATCTTTGCGAACTGGAAGACGATCAGCGCTCGCTCTATCTCGATGTGCTTGATGAATGCCGCCAGAAGGTCTTCAACGAAATCGCTTCGCGTGGCATCAAGCGCTCGCAAATTTCAGTTCTGGCTGCCTTGCTGCGTTTGCGGCAGGTCTGTTGCGATCCCCGCTTGCTGAAGAATCGCGGTGACGCTCCGCCTGCCGCATCAGCCAAGCTTTCTGCCTTCATTGCCATGATCGCTGAAATCATCGATGAAGGTCACAAGATTTTGGTATTCAGCCAATTCGTCGAAATGCTTACTCTAATTAGAGCCGAATTGGAGAAAGCCAATATCGACTACGCGTATATCGATGGACAGACACCGGCCAAAGAAAGGCTGGATAGAGTCAACAATTTCAACGCCGATGCCAATTTGCCGATATTCCTTATTAGCTTAAAAGCGGGCGGCACCGGTCTCAACCTTACAGGAGCCGACTACGTCATTCACTACGACCCCTGGTGGAATCCGGCCGTCGAAAATCAGGCAACAGACCGGGCTCACCGTATCGGTCAGACACGCCACGTTTTCAACTATAAGTTGATTACCCGCGGCACCGTTGAAGAGAAGATTTTAGCGCTGCAGAAGAAGAAGAAAGAACTGGCCGAGCTGGTCATGGGCGGAGACGAAAGTGTCGCCAAAGAGCTAACCAAGGAAGACCTGGAATATCTCTTCTCCTTCTAAGTTTCTAAATGGTAAGAAATAGACCAGGCTGGACTATAGAAGTCTAGATTAAATGTGATCATTTAAGGTCATTAGACCGTTATTGGCGTTACCCCCTCGCGGGGGACGGGAATATTTAACTTGACATCATGCGGCCTATCGCCGGATATACGGCGAATATGACCATTCCATAGCTATATAGCAGCCGTCCCTCAAAGAACGGCTGGAAGGTCAAAAAAGTAGAGTCAAGTGCTGAACTCCTGCAACGTGCCTGGAGGCGTTCTTATTATGCGTAAATCTCAATTCAGAAGAAGGAACCAGGTCGGCAGTATTGCCGAGTTTGCTCCTGTCTTATTTGTCTTTTTCATGATGATATTGTTTCCGCTGATCAACTTGATCGGCTATGCAACAGCTTGTGCAACGATTTCCTTCATCGGAACGAATTGCGCACAAGTAGCGCAGAACTCCGCCACTTTCGGAGATGCGTTGGATGCTGTATACGCAATGTCGAATAATCTCTGTAATTCGGGCTTTGGCAAGTTCGCCAATTTGACCCCGGTACTTGGTTATAAGGGTTGTGGAGTCGATGTCTACTTAATCGAGATCGATTACTCCACAAACACCCGTCTGACGTACGGACCGAACACAGGTTTGCCCCACAATTACGACAACACCAAAATATACGAGTATCAGACTCGCTGCAATTTCCAAATCAATCCTTACCTGAACTTGTCCGGCGTACCCGGTATCGGCAGCGTACCGATTGTCGGTAAGCCTAGCAGCATGGCCTTTAACTGCTGCCGAAACTCGGAACAGCCGGAAGGTTTAAACACACTGATCGCTTCCTCACCGCCCAGTGGACCTCCCAGTGGACCTCCTCCCTCTGGACCGCCTCCTAGTAGTCCCCCTGCTGGAATGCCTGGTGGTCCTTCCGCACCCATCGGCGGACCACTCCATTCAGGTCCCTAGCTGAGAAGCGTGGGTTTCCCAGGCACCGTATAGCAATTCTGATAAAGCCTGCGCCTAACTGATGGCGTGGGCTTTTTCTCAGGGAAGTTTCAGAGTCGCCCCGGAGGATGCCGCGCTTATGGTTACGTCCATTGGACCCTGCAATTTTTCTCCGCTATTGACTTTGGTTGACGTGACAATTTGAATCGCAGAGGGAAGCTGTTTGCATTTTGAAAAGTCGTTTCCAGCCTCCGGCCCGACCGTCATCAGCTTGCGAAACACACTGTTTGCTGTGAGCCGGGGAGGAGAAATCGTGTTCTTTGTCGATGCAGGCAGCGAGGCAAATTGAAAGGTGAGATCGCCATCAGGCTCAGCGAGCCTGGCGTTGACATTAGGAACATACACATAGCCTCTGGCTGTAATATATTTTTCCTGTAAGTCATACTCTCTTAAATCTGGTAAGCCATCAGGTGAAGTTAGATTGGTTAGCACTCCATCTATATATCCCGCACTCACCGACTTAATTTGAGGTGATTCAGCCTTAACTCCGGGCAAATTTATTCCTGGTTTTTTGTCTTCGCTCACTTGTGCCTTATCTGTCATCTTTTGAAGATCTTTGAGAATAAGTACTGTGAGTGCTTTTCTTTCGGATTCAACGATATCTGCCGATTGCCTGGCTTCGTCCATCAGTTGCAGGGCAAGCGGTCTCATGCGTGGATGGTGCGCGACTGCTTCGTTCAGGGCAGAGCGAGAAGTAAATACAAGCTCTCTCGAATACTCCGTGACATTATTCATTTGACCAACCCAGTCGTCCTTGTTTATGGAAGTAGCCAAGGATAGAGATAGTGTTTCAACTTCATTTTGCGTGCGTTTTTGTGACATCATGAGCATTGATACGATTATTCCAATGCCCAAAATAACCACAATACCTAGCGCCACCAGCGATACCATTGCGAGCATATTGCCGCGGGCTCGTATCTCTGTGAATCTTGAAATTCGATTCTTTTTCACTTTCTCACCTAATTTCCATAACTCATGTATTGCTGTCTGCCCGCTGGTTCTGACCGAATGCTAAGCATGAAAATGAGACTATTGATCTTTCCCGGTACGACAGTAAAGGTTCGAAAACCATAGCGTTGGAGTTCTTGGATATATTGGTCAAAAATGTCACGTGAAACCACTATTGAGCGAAGCGGCATCTTGTTCAGGTAGAGGTCGAGAAACAGCCGGCACGTAGCATTGGCTGCGGCATTTGCTTCTTCTTGCTTGAATGCGGAATTGCTTGTGCTAATTTTGATCGTGCCAGTTGAGCCTGGTTTGATCATTAGTTGCTTAAAGCGCCTTAAGCCAATAGTGCGAAAGTGGCTTGAATACTGGTTTTCATAAAGCGTCGACGGAATGGCAACTTCTTGCTCTGCTCCCTTTTTTGCCAATTCTTTGTCTTCCGGACCAGGCTCAAGTAATCCTTGTTCGAAGTATATTGAAGAACGAATCAGCGGTTTTAGTTTCGAATCTGGATAGTCTAGACAATTGTCGACAACCTTTGTGCTCAGGTTGATGACCCAGTCAGCGGTGCCGGCATAGGTTGGCTGATCGTAGAAAAAAAGGGCGCAAAGCAACGTGGTTGATAGACTCAACAGTAAAGTTCGCAATACCATACCGACATCCCATTTCTCGTCAACGAGTGTCAAGTGTACACGAATCCAAAGGGATTGCGCACTCACCCATATTCCTAAAGCGCTTTGGGATTTTTAGAGATTATTACCACCAACCGAACAACAAGGTATAGATGGTAGCTCGATTGAAATTAGGTATTTTGTTTCCTTGAGCGGTATTGTCCGCCGTCTGATAGACGATATTGTCTAGGCGCACTGGGTTGGACCAAGGGACAAAGCTTTGCAGGAAGCAGATTGCAGAGCCCCAGTTTGGCCCGGAAAAAGAGGTTCCGTCGCCGAACAATGTGGAGGCTGGATTGCCGGCTATAACAGCTATATCGACGCCGGGTGCGCCGGCCTTAAACGGACCGGTGTTGGAAAACGATGCCACATTATTGTCTTGGTCGTAAGCCATGACTCTTCTCAAATACTTCTCTGGACTTGGATCAACAACTCCCAGGTTGCCTGAGCCATTCACAATGAGATCACCTTGTTTGCGAGCTGCTTGGGCGATTGCTTGAACCACGGACGAACCGTTGTAAGTTGGCAGCGCTGTGGAATTGATACTCAGGTTGATTACTCCGGGACCGCCACGATCACGTTGATGGTCCACGCACCAAGTCATGGCGCGAAGCACGTCGAGGGTGTCAATGGTTTCGCCATCATTGCTGACACGACAGGCGGTGATCTTAACAGGCAAGTTGTAAGATGCTCCACCAGAAATGAAATTTGCATTGTTGGTTCTGGCTGCCATGATTGAGGCACAAGCCGTACCGTGAACCCCTGAATCAAGTGGTGCTTCGGAGACGCCATTGAGCCCGCCAACGAAGTTGAATTGCTGGATGCTGGTCATTTCATCTCCGGGGGTCACCATATTGGTTCCCGTGTCAATAACAGTGACGCGAGGATACGCACGCTGGGTAATTCCGAGCAACCGCAATGTGCAACGAGCGTCGTTCCAGTTCATCGCAGGAAGTGCATATTGAGATGGATAGTCTGGGTCATTTGGGGTGCAGGTTGGGCGCGGCGGCCAGAAGAAGAATTGACTCCTGGATTGGAATGTTGCTTCAGCCGAGAGAATATTTGCGTCTATAGAGCCGTTAAATTTTGCTACCGCAGCAGCGACGTTGCCATTGTTTGGTATCACTTGCAGGATGCTGAAGTTGCCTGACTGGCAAGGAACCTCGCCTATTACGGTACAGCCAGCAGCCGTGAGCGTGTCTTTTGCCGCTTGAACGTCTCCACCTGCTTGCGTACAGACCAAAATCGTTCCATTGGAAGCTGCTTGTGCGCTCGGCATAAGCGGAAGTGTGCTCAGCAACAATACCGCAGACAATCTTGCCACGGTTTGTCCTACTCTTTTCCACGAATCTGCATTCAACATGATCTGCTACTCCGCATGGGTTTTGCGTCAGACGCTCACCTGTGATTCCGCTGCATAGGGATTACTCCCCAAAAGCACTGTATGCATTTTGTGTGACTGAGCTGGGGTCAGTCGGATTAATTTGTCGGCATGCCAATTTTAGTAACTGAGGAGACCTAGCGTTTCAAATCGCCAGTGTGGATTTTTGATCTGCGAGTTCTCCACCTATGACGATTTTAGACCCTGAGGGGCTAAGTCATCAAGATACTGATTGTTTCGGCACGGCGTCAGGTATTTTCATTACCTATAACCGACTATGCCCATGCAAAATGGGGCGGTATCGGTTTTGTCTATAAATGATTGGGCTCCTTTTTCAATTTAATATCTGATCTTGCACGAAGCGAATTAACCCATTATTTGCGGATTTAATGTGGGAATAAGGTCAGTAAACACTCGTGCGTGCCAAATCTTATGCAAAAACCAGGACCAAAAGTAGATTTAGCGAAAACCGAGGCTGAGGTTCGGCTCACCACTGGACTGGAAGAGTCCACGCAGCCAGAGTTGCGCGTAAAGAAGGAAGGCGAAGCGACTACTCAGCAAGAATTCCGAGTCTCCACTCAAACCGACATGGAAGTGGGTCTGGATGATGGATACCATGCAGATCGACTGTTAGACCAAAATACTGACACTCATACGGGCACTGGGGGCTCAACTGAAACTCATTCGGAAACCCAATCGGAGACTCGTCAAAAGACTCAATCTGGCGAACTTTCTTCTTTGGAAAAGCACCACGATCCTGATGGGACCATCGGTTGCAATACTTGTCAAGAGGATTTGATTGAGGCCATTACGGAGCACTGCCGCATCAATGTTGGCGACATTATTGCTTCGCGATATGAGATAAAAACCTACCTTGGCGAAGGTGGAATGAGTGCTGTCTATGCGGCAACCGATAAGGTCATAAAGCGCGAAGTAGCTTTAAAGATTTTGCACCGTGACTTGCTAGTGCGAGGAAGGGGTTCTCTTCTGAGATTCCAGCGAGAGGCTCAGGCTCTGGGTAATCTCGACCACCCAAACATTGTCAAAATCCACCATTTTGATGCCGATGAGAACGCGCAGCCGTACATAGTTATGGATATCGTCAAGGGAGAACCCCTGGCGCGGCGTCTCGTCAAGGATCCTGAATCAGTAAAGTTCACGGATATCATCGACATTTTCGTTCAGGTATGCGATGCGCTTTCGCATGCACATGAGCGCGGAGTTGTTCATAGAGACTTGAAACCGAGCAACATCATGGTGGTTGGCAATCAAGTCAAAGTGCTGGACTTCGGCATCGCAAAATTGATGAGTGAAGACAGCGATCAAGAATTGCAACTGACGCGCACGGGCGAAGTATTCGGCAGTCCGCTCTATATGAGCCCTGAGCAGTGTCGCGGGCTAAAGCTGGATCTACGATCCGATATTTATTCGATCGGATGCGTTATGTATGAGGCCTTTACCGGGAATCCGCCCTTTACCGGAAATTCACACATAGACACGATGCTCAAGCATGTCAATGATTTGCCAGCCTCTGTGGCGTCATCTATGTGTGACGCCCGTTATGTCGAGAAGGTGGATGCCATTCTTCTTCGCTGTATGGCGAAGAATCCTAATGCGCGTTTTCAATCGATGGATGAGGTGAAAGCGGCGCTGCTGGAGCTTGAGCGTGAGACGAAGGGACCGATAGAGCGAATCAGACAGAAGATTGAATTGATGCGCCTGAAGGTGGGCGCACAAGGCAAATTTACCAAGAAGATGATAGCGGCTTACTGTGCTGCGGGACTCGTGTTTGCTGGTCTGGGTGCCACGGCCTTGGTCCAACATAACAACTCCACCTACCAGGTAGAAAGCAAGAATGCCAGCATTGAACGTTGGAAAGAGCTGAGTGAACAAGGGCAAGCAGATTTCAATGCGGGCAAGTACTCTCAGGCTGATGCTGTCTTTACCGCCGAACTGGAGATGGCCAAAAAACTCAATAACAAGCAACTTAAGTTAGCCAGCTGTAATG
>CAZHEZ010000238.1:0-11279 GCA_964531315.1 uncultured Candidatus Obscuribacterales bacterium
TTCTTATCGAATTTTTTACTACATTATTTAGTACTCCAAACACCAAAACGAAACAACGCTGCTGCAAAGTTAAAGGACCCAGGCAGCAAAAACGAAAAACAGAGAGCGAGACACAAACACAAAGGACTTTCATCCCCCGCATTTGCGCTCGCTGTCTGTTTTCGCCGGATCTGCTCAAACCAAGAACCTTCACTCAAAAGAGCGTCGCCCTCAATGCTTGTGGTCCTCTTTGTCCACCACGACCTTGCCGCGAAACACCCAGTAGATGCCGACGGTGTAAGACATGATGAAGGGGATTCCCACAATCGCCATGATCAGCATGATGCCGAGCGTGGACGAACTGGAAGCCGCATTGTGCAGATTGAGGCTGTACGCCGCATCCAGACTGGAGCGAATCAGGTTGGGAAACACCCCTATGCCGAAGAGCGTGAATGTGCCGGCAATGATGCAGGCGACGTTCAAAAGCGCTCTCAGCTCGTAGCCCAGGTGCAGCGTGCGCGGCACATTGAGCACGGCCAGCACGGTCAGCACAACCAATATCCAAGCCCACCAGAAATGCCCGAAGTTGGCAATCATGTGCGGGTAGAGATAAATGGTGGCGCCGCTGGTGACAATGTACATGGCCAGGAATATCCAGAAGCAACGTTTTGCCCAACCTTTGACGCGCGTTTGCAGTTCGCCGGTCATCTTGAAATTCAGCCAGAGGGCGCCGTGAAGCGTAAACAAGCTGAGCACGAAGATGCCGACGAGAATCGGATAGGGTCTGAGCAGAGCGAAGAAGTTCTCCGCTATCACTTCCTTGTCCGGTCCAATCGGAATGCCGACAATCAAGTTGCCGACCATGATGCCGAACATCAAAGTGGGCACGATTGAACCCACGGCAAAGAGAAAGTCCCAGCTTCTGCGCCAGCGTCCTGAAGCTTCCAGGTTGCGAAACTCAATGGCAACGCCGCGGAAGATAAGCCCGACCAGAATCAGCATGTAGACCGTGTAGAATCCGGAGAAAAGCGTGCTGTAGGCATCGGGGAAAGCACCGAAAAGGGCGCCCACACCTGTGACCAGCCAGACTTCATTGCCGTCCCAGACAGGACCGATGGAGGTAATCATGGCGCGTCTTTCCGCGTCCGTTCGAGTGAACAGATGCAGAATGCCGACACCCAGGTCAAAGCCGTCCAAGACTGCATAGGCAGTGAACATGCCACCGATGAGCAAAAACCAGAGAATGTTGAGGTCCATTACTTTGTCCCTCCATTCTGGTCACCGCCATCATTGTCGCCCGGCTCCGGATGCTTTGAGGCATCCAACCGGTCGCGGTCGCTCTCGCGCAATCCATCCAGGAAGCTAGTTTTACGCGGCTTGTCTGCGGGATCTGTGTTGTTCAAAGTGATCTCGCCGTAGGGCTCGTCGCCCTTTGTGCCGGCCGCGTTTCCACTGGCTCCGCCGCCATTATTCTCGTCATGCATTTCCGGCCCTTTCTTGATCTTGCGATCGAGGCTGTAGATGAAGACGAGAAACAGCAAGGCATAGATGAGCATGAACATGATCAGCGAACTGACGATTGCATTGGCATGCACCGCTTTAGAAAGCGCCTCGGAGGTACTCAGAAGCCCCCAGACAATCCAGGGCTGCCGGCCCACTTCCGATGCCACCCAGCCGAACTGGTTGGCCAGATATGGCGCCGCCACCGAGATGACGAAGATGCGCATCAGCCACTTGCTCTCGAAAAGTTTCTTGCGCCAGAGCATGAAGCCGCCGAGGAAGCTGAGCGCCATCATGTACATTCCCAGCCCAATCATGCCGTGATAGGCAAGGAAAGGCACGACCACGGGCGGTCGGTCTTTGGAGGGAATGTCTTCCAGTCCAACCACCACACCGTCGGCAGAGCCGGTGGCGAGATAACTCAAGAGACCCGGCACTTTGACGCCATACTTGATCTCACCGGTCGTCTCATCAGGGATGCCGATTATCCAGAAAGGCGCATGGTCCGTGGTTTTGAAGTTGCCCTCCATGGCTGCCATTTTGGACGGGTTGTACTTGACCATCACTTCCGCTTGTTTAGAGCCAATCAGACCCTGCAATGGAGTAGCGATCATGGCAAGCAAAAGCGCAATTACGAAGGACTTCTTCGCGAAAGCCAGATGCCGCCCTTTGAGCACGAAGAAAGCCGAGATAGACATCACGAAGAAGGCGCCGACGATCCAGCTGCCGACCACGACGTGAGCAAAGCGCCACATCGCACTCGGATTGAAGACCATAGCCCAGAAGTCGATGATGACAGCGCGTGGACCCAGCGCGGTTTGAATGATCTCGAAGCCAGCCGGAGTATGCATCCAGCTGTTTGCCACGGTAATCCAGAAGGCGCTGAATGTAGCACCGACGCAGACCATGAGGGTTGCGAAAAAATGCACTCGCGGTGACACGCGGTCCCAGCCGAAGAGCAAGATAGCTAAGAAGCCTGATTCGAGAAAGAAGGCGAAGATGCCTTCAGCCGCTAGCGCGGAACCGAAGATATCGCCGACGAATCTCGAATATGTTGCCCAGTTGGTACCAAACTCCGCTTGCATCACAATTCCTGTTGCCACACCCATCGAGAAGTTGAGGGCGAACACTTTCACCCAGAACTTGCACATGTCCTTGAAGAAAGGCTTCTTCGTCTTGAGGTAGAGACCCTCCATGACGACGAGTATTGTGCCGAGCCCGATGCTCAGAGGTGGAAAGAGATAGTGGAACATGATCGTGAAAGCAAACTGCACGCGAGCTAAAATCTCGATTGCGTTTTCCATAGTTGTGACCGCACTTCCGTGCGGCTCCTCAGTAGCTAGACACGATAATTAGAGTTAATTGCAAACACTCACAGCAGCCAAAAGCAGCTCCATTTGCCAACTGTGCGTAAATTCGGCGCGGATGCGCTGAATTTGAAACACAAATGGGCAACGGGGGAGTTCTTTTTAAGAGACTGGAAGACTGTTTGATGCAGAAAGCTAAATGACAGTAGAAATTAAACGAACAGGAGTCGTCAGCTCAACTAAGAGCCATTAATAAAGGCTTTTCAAGAGCACTTCAGACTTAGCGCAAGTCACCAAGCGAGAGTTTCAAACAGGCGAAAAACGCATTGCGGACAAGCACACAAAGCCGCTTTGCAAGTAAAGCGCCCCTTTACAGGGTGCTTTGCTACGACTTGGCGAAAATCACTCCGAAATAATTGAAATTTTTCGGAGTGATTTTCGTCGCTTTATTTCAAATACCTGTCCCTGCTTGCTTTTGTAGGCAATAGGAAAACCGGAGGTTGCCTCACAACACCTTCAGTTTGACTTAGACCGGTCTAATACTATCCTTGCATAAAAAAATAGCAGCGAGAAAGTCGAGGAAGAATAAGCCATAACTTGTCCTTCCTCGCCCTACCAGCAAAGCTCTATGCATTTACCGATCTGAAGATAGTCTTAACTGCGCTAAATGAGATTGTGCTGTTGGAGAAGTTGAGGTCAAGCTGGAGAGCGAACGAATTTCCGCTCTCCGGCCGCCGACGTCAGCGCAAACGCGCGTCCAACACGGAACGCATCTCCGGGGTAAACAGATTGTATTTGATCACATCCTGCATCATGCCGGTCCAGAGCTGGTTGCCATCACTGCCGGTGAAGGAGTACTGAATAGAGTTGATGCGATAGACAGCGACTTTATTACCGTCGCGACGAACCGCAACCAGGTCGCCGACGGCAGGGGTTTGGTGAGAGGTGCGCTTCCACCCGCCGCTGGCCCAGAGAGCGATTTTGCAAATACCATCCGGCTGACCTGCGAAGTTCATGTCGATGTCTTCGCAGCCTGGAATGATCTCGAAAACGTTCATATCCGCACCTTTGTGCTTGAGGTTGAAGGAAAAGACGCATCACGTCACGGGAAGGTTGGCTGAAATAGTGCTGAAAAAGTGTTCTACGCTTGCGCCGAGGTACCTGCCGAGTGACAAAGATTAGTGATTGCTAATTCCAACTCTGGGCATTTTCTACGCCCGAGGCAACATCAATCCGCCGCGTTTTGAAGAGTTCTGCAAATTTTATGCAGAATGAAAAATTGCCAAGTTGCAACCTTCAGCGCGAAAGAACAACAAAGTGTACACATCGCCGGAAAAGCGCTGGAGAGGCAAAGCAAAAACAATGCGCCGGATGAAGAACCTGGCGAAGCTATACTGCAGTTTTCTGCGATACATCATCGGTGACAGGAACAACTTCAACCTCGTCGTCCTGAAGAATCTCCAGCAGCTCCGACTGGCTGTTAACCTTCTCCGGCACCAGTTCTCCTCTGGGCGTGCGGCGGCGGTCGCGGTACATAGCCCCCAAGGTGCCCCAGTCGATGACCAGATTGCCGCCCGAAGCACGATGCTGCTTGTCCCAGGTCATGAGCAGGTCGAGACAGGCATGATCGATGTAATCGACATCTTCGAGGTGAACATGCAATTCGCTGTCGGCAGGAACATCCTCGATTGCCTGAGCAAGTTTTGGTAGAGAAAGAAATGTGGCGGCTCCGCTCAAGTACAAATCAGTTTTACGGCGCTTGTCCTCGCTGTGCTTGCGCACATCCAAATGCGAAAAGTGGTAGAGCAGCTTTGCAATCGAGAAAAAGACACCAACCAGGACGCCCGTCAAAAGGTCGACAAATACTATTGTCGCCAGAGTGACAAGAAAGATCGCCACTTCGCTCCTGCCGAACTTGCGCAGGCCTTTCGACTCTTTGGACATTACTAGTTTGTAGCCGGTGAGCACAAGCAAGGCAGCCAGGCTGGACACAGGTATGAGACGAACAATGCCGGGCAGACAGGTGACAAAAAGCAAAAGCCAGATGCCATGCAGGAATGCCGACAAGCGAGTGCGCGCGCCCGCTTTGACATTGACGCCGCTTCTTACGATCACACCGGTCATAGGAAGGACGCCGATCAACCCGCAAAGAACGTTTCCAATACCCTGTGCTTTGATTTCCTGATCGTATTTCGTCCGGTGCCCAATCGCCATTTTGTCGATCGCTGTCGCCGTAAGCATGGTTTCCGCCGTGGCGATAAAAGCGACTGCCACGGCGTCGACGAGAAGTTCTACGTTGGTGATATGTGAAAACGCTTTGAATGTCGGCAGATGCAGATCAGACAAAAGATTGGCCGGCAGCTCGACATGCTTGATTGGCAGGTTGAAGAAACCATCTAATGCAGTGGCGGCAACAATGGCAACCAGCGCACCCGGTATGTGGGAAACCCATTTCCAGGGCAGTTTTTCCAGCGGCAGTTTATCCCAAATGATCACACAGACAATTGTGCAAACGCCAATCATGGCAGCAAGGTGATGGCTTGTGCCTTCAGCTTGAACCAGGCCTTTGTAGATGGCATCCGGAATAGAAATCAAATTACGCCAGGCTGCGCCTTTCGGAGTGTCATCAACCATGACGTGGAATTGACTGAGCATAAGCAAAACGCCGATGCCGGAGAGCATGCCATGGATGACGGAAGGAGGCACGGCTCTGAACCACTGACCGAGCCCTGTATAACCAGCGAGAATCTGCATTGCTCCAGCCAGCATAATGATGACGCCCAGGCTCTCGATGCCGTGCTGCTGTACAAGTTCTACAATCACAACGACGAGTCCGGCCGCCGGTCCGCTTACTTGAAGCGGACAGCCGGAAAGAAGTGAGACCATGCCGCCACCTACAATCCCAGTGATAATGCCGGCTGATACCGGCAAGCCGGAAGCGATGGCAACCCCCATACAAAGCGGCAAAGCGACAAGAAACACAACAATTGAGGAAAGAAAATCGTTGAGAAGATAACTTCTCAAACTGCTTTTAGTAATCTCGTAACTACCTGTCAAAATAGGCTCCATTTAGGAAAACAGCAAAATTCATTCAACCATTCATAACGATTGGTTCGACTGCTGATTTGTTGCATCCATGCTCCCATTCTAACCCATAATTTAAGCCGCGAATTCCTCCGAAAGCCCGACGAAAGGTAGCTTTCCACTACCTGTCGCAACTTGTATTTTTGCAAAGAAATTGAAAAATGATGGAACCGATTTTCTGACACCGTATCTGGTGCAACAGATAACTGTTCACAAGCACACTCAATATTGTGAGCACGCTCTAACTGGGAGCATGTAGACGATCCACTCGCCGGTAAATAGACAGCAATTTCTGAGTTTTCTTCAATGTTTGTATAGGGCAGTTCGGAGCATCGACACTCTGCAGTGAGGAATAACGGCAACTGGCTTCCCTCATTGCAGGAAAAACCCTCTAAGTTCGCGCATGTGCGCGAAGCTAGGAAAGAGGTTCTTACACTACTCTGAAAGACCCCTAATACATGTTCTGCAAAGACTTATTGTCATGACCAGAGCACGATCCCTACTGTCAAAACACAATTCTCTTTTCTTCAAGCTCCTGCAAACACCCAACCAATCAGATCTCCCGTTCACCAAAACATTTCCTAGAAGCACTTCATGTGCTCTGGTGAAATCTGGTCGAAGTCTGGCTGATTGCGACTGATTACGGCTGCTGAAGAATCTCCGGTGTTCCACAACAACGCCTCTGAAAAGGCAGGGGTGTTCATCCTGAAGGATCGCCAAATGATACGTTTACGCAAGCAAATGATGTTTCTCTCGTATGCGCTGTCGCTGGGGCTCATCTGGTTTTTCGCAGCACACGAAACCGGTTTGGGTCTTTCCGGCGACTGTCTTGTCCTGAGCACCATAGCCGCCACGGTCACCTTCGTGCAGTTCACCTGCCTGTTGCGTGGCTATGGCAGTGTGATTTCGCGTCTGCAAACAATCGCTGCCTTGATTTGGGGCACAACCCTGTCACTGGCGGCTCTGGTTTTTGCAGGCACGCAAATTCTCCTCGGTGCGGCTGCCCTCAGCATTGCCCTCTGGGCATATGCCTGGTGGCGTTTCCGCGTTCAGAAAGCGAAATTCGTCAACGTCGGCAGTGGTCCCTTACGCGCTGATGTCTGGGTAAGCCCTCCGGCTGACGCACTTGAGGCTGGCGATGTGCTTTGCACAAGCGGGCGCGTCGCCACCTGGTTGCACCAGAGTACCGGTCACACCGAAAACGTCATCCCCTTCGACGGTCGGTTGCAGCTTTTCAGCTCCTGGTTTGAAACCGGTCCCTGCATCAACGAAGTGGCGCGCATCTGCAAACCCAGCGATCGCAATCACTACGTCGTTCTGCGCCGGCGCGAACCACTGAC
The DNA here is from genome assembly GCA_964531315.1 of uncultured Candidatus Obscuribacterales bacterium. Classification (GTDB taxonomy): domain Bacteria; phylum Cyanobacteriota; class Vampirovibrionia; order Obscuribacterales; family Obscuribacteraceae; genus QKMZ01. The sequence goes on from CAZHEZ010000238.1 coordinate 7,211, forward strand.
CGCAGACCAGATGCTGCGAATGGAGCAGGGCGCCAAGGACATGCTGGCGGAGAACCAGGTGTTTATCGCCCGCACCAAAGCTCGCCGCGCGCGCATGCCGCAGTGGCTTGCCAATTTCCTCGACCGCAAGTTTCCGGCCACCGGTTACGACTGGGTCGGGGCATACAGCGGCAGAATCGCCAAGGATCGCTGGACTTGCACCGGCGTGCATCTGACTCTGATGCGCCGCTGCGGCATCTCTACACCGCGCCTGGGCAGCGGTCTCTTTGGGCTGGGCACCGGTCTTTTCGACATCCTCAACACTGAGGATCTCGCAGCCGACCGTGGTCTTCGTTATCTGACGCTGGCTGACAAGGCGGCGTACGAGACGCGCAAGGCTCAAGCACCAGCTCAGGCATAGGCTGAAAAACCGCACAGACAGCCGGAAAATCGTTTGCTCGAAGGAGGCTTCAAACCCCTCCTTCAGCAACGATTTTCTTGCGACAGTTTCTATGACGTATTATAGTAACAACACTACAAGAAGCAAGAAACCAGAAGAGAACCGCTTTTAGCGGTTTCTGCTGGTTCTTGCCTGCTCGCTCAGTCCAGGTCGATCGACGGCGTGCCCTGGGGCAGCACGACGTTGACCAGCTGGATGTATTCGCCGTTGTCGAGTTGTCGATTGGTGTATTCGAACTCGCGCGTCACCGGGTTGGTGACACGGACGGCGGCAACGAAGTCCAGCGTGATGCCCGCCTTCTCGGCCGCATCGAGCAATACAGCGTCGAAGGACTTGTGCACGTGAAGCGGCAGCCCGAGTGCCGTCGCGACAACGAGCGCATGCGTGAGCACCTTGTCGTAATCACGACTCCAATACTCCCAACCAGTCGTACCTTCCCATCTGAACTGGTTGAAGAGCATGGGGAAGTTCTTGGATGGCTTGTTATCAAGCGCATCATTAGCGGCTCGAACAGCTCGATCCGCACGGTTCCTGTCGCAATCCCGATCGCAATAGGATGACCGGCACGGATCAAAACCCTCATCGCCCGCGAGGTCGAGCGCGAAGAAAGAGATGTGCTTGTCGCCGCCAGGAAATTCCAGTGATAAGAACATGTGATCACTCCTGAGATAGAGTTTGATGAATTGGGGTCTCTCAGAATCTCGGAATCAACCGAGCCCGAGAGACCCCGCCACCATCAGCGGTGACCACCACCGTGACCGTGACCCACGCCGTGGGTGTGGTCATGATGCGCGACGTCCTTGACGTGAGTGCAGAGCCCACTGCCGGACGCCTGCGTGCTGAGACCGGCAACCCTGCCCGGTCCCGTGCGGATGACCACCTGCGACAGCAGGCTCGGTGCAGGCGACGTCGGAGCATCGCTCAGGACCACTGTCGTGGACCTGGCGGGCACCGGCGCCACTTTCTCTTTGACCTTCTTGCCGACGCCGCGACTGAGCCACAAGGGCACGCCGACGACCGCAGCAATCAGTACTACGAATCCAAGTTCTCCCATGATAGTTGCTCCTTTCAGATGATTTACGGTTGATGAACGAACATGCCTCAGGCACACGCCTGAAGCTAGATCAACTTCTCCTGACGCGCCCGAGCGACCGCACGCTCGCGCACGTAGTCAGCGTATTGCCAGTTGAGAGTGTGGCAATAGTTGATGTCGCCGACGATTTCCAGATACTTGATGACACGCCGTTCCAGCATGCGGAACTGCCTGGTGGTGAGCGTGACGGCAACGCCTGCCGCATAGAGCGCCAGCGTAGCCAGCGCCTGCGGGTAGCGTTGCACACGCTCGGGATGAGGCTGCATCGCCATCATGGCGATGGTGGCACAGACATGAGCGGGTTCGCCTTTGAGAAAGTCTCGCGGCAAACCGATGCCCATGCTGTCCTTGCCCGGCTCCCCATCGAAGTCCGTGGCGACGTTGATCTGCGGTGCTTTCACTTCGGTCATTACGTTTCTCCTTTGCGCTAAAGGTTGTTGCGTTGGTTGATCTGAGGCATGTACTACGCCTCATTGAGAAGCCCGGGCTTGCGCCCGAGCTTCTCTGAGACGGTGAACGCGACTGCTAGGCAGCCTTGTCCACCGCGGTTGCTGCCGACACGTCCGCCAGCGTCATGCCGGGAAATTCCTGCATGAGCTGGTAAGCGGCCAGCAGATTGTCCATGCCCATCAGCATGCCGGCGGCGATGTCGGACTCGGCGGTGATGCCGAGCGCCATCATCGTTGCCAGCGCCAACCGGTTGCGACCGATGAGCATCGGCGCCGCCATGTTGATGATGAGCGGGACGCCGCCCTTTCCGTCCGGAATGCGCGCCAGGTCGGCGAGCACACCGTCCATGACCGTGTCCCGCTCCTGGCAAGCCTGGAGGTAGAAGTACACGGTTTGGTTGAGGACAGCCATCTCGTCGGCGGAGCCTTCGAAGATGGTGGTGTCCACACACGAGAGCACCCGCGTCACGACCTTGAGCCGCGTGCCGGTGGCCTCGGTGATTTCGCCGCCGAAGCCGAGCTCGGCCCGAACCAGCGTCCGCAGGGCCGCAAGCGGCTCCTCCTGTCTGCTGCCCTGGTCGAAGTGCTCGCTGTCGCGGTCGCGGGTCATCGATATGCTAATCATAGTTATCCTCCGTTATTGAAGGTTCCAGTTAATTACAGCCATCGAGCGCCGCACCGTTTATGGTGGCACCACTCTACTGGCCCGTTTACACACACTGCCAGTGAAGGCGTCGAAACGCCCTCACCATCCGACAAGGTGCGAGTCCGGGCCTCGCACCTTCTTTTGCTCAGGCCTTACGCCTTCGCCTCAGGTCAGGGCTCGACCCAAACCGTGATGCGCACCTTGTCGGGATCGCCCAAGGCAAGCAGCTTGGGCAGGTCGAAGCGAACGAGGTTGACCGCCTCGTCTGCGTAGGTCGACCAATAGTCGATGCGTTCGACTGGGCAACCAGACTGGCCGAACTTGCGTTCGCCAGCCTTCTCCCTTCCGACCGCCTCGACATATCGGCTCAGCTCGCCGGTCGGCTCGGCGATGATGTCGCCTGCATCCAGCCGGATGTATTCGGCAGGACAGAGGAATTCGCGCATCTTCACCTTTTTCGACCAGTCGAACGCCATCAGCTCCGAGAGCAGATACCAGGTGTGAGCCCAGCTTTCCGCGTACGGATGACCGCCGCCGTCCGCCTCGGTGAGGTTGTCGTGCAGCTTGCGCAGCTGGCTCGACATCTCACCGGGCCAGCCTTTGAGCGGGCTGATTATCTCGTACTCGCCTCCGCGGCGATCCGCTTCGGGACCCATCGTCAGACTGACGCTGGGACCGTTGCAGAGAATCGCGAATGCAGACGAGCTGTTGGTTGTGCTCCAGGCCCGGCGCTGACCGAAGTCTACCGGGGCCTCCACCACCTTCCACTGATCGCCGTCGAGCACTTCGGCGACCATCCTGAATGTTCTAGGCATGGACCATCTCCTGAAGTGATACACGAACGAAACGGGACCGCAACAGAACTTTCGCACCATTGCGGCACCGCACCTTACAAGAAAGCCGCGAGCGGCTCTCTTACGACCTTTTGTCGCGACGCCGGCGATCGCGGCGGTTGCCGCTGCCACCGTTGTCGAGACCGCTGATGCCGTGCTGGAATGCACCGGCGCTCAGCGAACCGCATGACACTCCGCCGGAATCCATGCGGACGCCAGCCTCCCGCAGCGCTCGCTCGTGTCCCACTTGAGCGAAGATGGACATGAACGGCCATCCCGCCGACAGCACGAGCTCGGTGTTGCGGCCGTTTGCATTATTCTGGTTGCGAGACATGGCTAATTTCCTTCATGTTTTGGTGCCCGACAAACTCGGTTGCGCAGAGCACAGGCTTCGTTTCACTCCAAAACGCATCACACGGATATCTAACCAAATCGACTTGGCTTGAAGCGATACACACGAACAATGCGGCGCCGCAACGGAACTTACGAACCGATGCGGCAGCCGCGTTACCGGAAAGCCGCGAGCGGCTCTCTTACGACTTCTTGCCGCTGCCACCTTCGCCGAGGTTGTCGAGCCACCGCCGCAGCGCCTGCATTGTCTGGTCATCG
>CAZHEZ010000239.1:0-11244 GCA_964531315.1 uncultured Candidatus Obscuribacterales bacterium
ACGTGAAGGAAACGCTTATGCTTGAAGGAAAGCGGTACCTGCTTGCCATTCTCGTAATGGCAGTAATACTCGTGCCTCTCTCTCTGCTGATCGAGAATTTCAATGCCGACACCGACATCAAGACAGTGGCCCGGCAAGAACTGATCAGCGAGTTGGCCAATCCGAAAACACCGCTCTACATCGAAGTGTTGAGCCGCAATTGCAACTCAGGCGATTGCAACGAGAATGACAAGGTCGTTAGAGAACTGGCTGCCGACTATCGCGGCAAGATCAAATTCTTGCGTGTGTATGTCGAAGAAGTTCCCGACGCCGGCGACATTCTGGGTGTGCACAGCACGCCGTCAGGAGTACTGGTCGTCCCGTCATCTGCCAACGTGCAGACCATGGGCGCCGGTGCAGCCAACGGTAACTACTCTCCTGTCGAAGGCTTCGGCAGTCGCTTGCGGCTCAAACAGCTCTTCGACTCCGTAACACCATGACCTCTAGAAACACAAACCCGAGGAAAAAGTCATGCTTGTAGAACTCGCGATTGGCGATGCCTACGGAGCCGGTTTCGAATATGTCGACAAAAAGCTCGTCCTCGAGCACAACGACTTGTCCGCGTATTTCGACTACCCGCGCCACGATCTGGGCAACGGTCGCTACACCGACGACACGCAGATGACTCTGGCAGTGACGGAAGTGCTTTTGTCCGGTCAAGACTGGACCAAAGAAAATCTGGCTGCCGCCTTTGTCGACTGTTTCAAACGCGACCCGCGTGTCGGCTATGCCGGACGCTTCTATCAGTTTCTCGTCGAAGTCAAAGACGCAGACGACTTTCTGGCCCGCATCCAGCCGGGCAGCGACAAAAGCGGTGCCGCTATGCGCGCCACCACCATCGGTGCGGTAAAAGAGATCGCGCAGGTCAAAGAAATGGCCAGACTGCAAGCGAACATCACTCACGACACCGAAGGCGGTATCAACTCCGCCATCGCCGCCGCGCTTGCAACTCACTATTTCATCTACAGGTTGGGCGACAAGTCCGGGCTGCCTGCCTTCCTCGACAAGCATGTGCCGGGCGACTGGACCAGAGAACATCAGGGTCCGGTCGGACAAACCGGCATGGAGAGCGTGCGAGCAGCCGTCACGGCAATCATGCGCAATCAATCGATGAGCGACCTGCTCAAAGACTGCATCGCCTTCACGGGCGACGTCGACACGGTAGCCACCATCGCTCTGGGCGCCGCCTCGCACAGCCTGGAAGTCGCACAGGATTTGCCTGTGCATCTTATCGTCGGTCTGGAAGACGGTCCTTACGGGCGCAGCTATTTGGCTGCCATGGATCGGCGTCTGGCAGAATTGATTTCCGCAAACCGCCAGGCCGAGTCGGCCGACCTACTCAGTTAGTCAACTCGGTTGACCTGACCAATTAATCTCGCAGCGCGCGCGTCAGAACAGCATTGGTTCCACCGGTGTTCTGTACGCGCTATGTATTAACGAACGAGTGCAGCCGCGCCTGACCGGTAGTGGCGCACTGCACGCATGCCCTCAATTTGAGGTCTTGTAAGGAGAAAAGCATGTCACAACATCATCGTCACGATCAGAAGCGGCGCGGCAAGCGAGAGGCGGTAAACGCCCTCTATTTCGCCGTCGTCGAAGCAATCGAATCGGCGCCTGAGAATCATGTCGCCGCCATCGAAGTTGCCTGCGCAGGCAACAGCCTGGAAGTGGTCAACGCCGTCATTGCCCGCTTTGAAGGCTCGGGTTGGAATGTCGAGCTGAAGACCACCGAGCAAAAACTCGCGGCCACTCTCGCCAACATCGACAACTCGCACATACCGAAGCCGCCGCGGCCACCCTACCAGCCGCCGCAGCCGTCCGCCCCGACGCCGCCCACGCAGCCGATCTTCGAGCCGGGTGGCAAGCCTGTGCCTCAGCCGCCCATGCCGCCTGGTCTCAGTCCGGATCCGGTTCCCACTCGTCCCGATCAGAAGTAACCATTAAGGGGTCGAAGCCTGGCGTCGCCCCTGCAATGCGACTCCCTGACACGGCGGCATTGATGCCGCCCCCAAGTCTCACCGCCTGCAAGGATGCCAAAGCATCCTTGCAGGTTTCCACTTCAACACACCCGGAAAGGTTTCCGAATTCTCGAGAGGAAAAATCAATGTCCGGTCAGTCTAATCAAAACCACAGTAAGCTCGTGGAAGCGACCGACGCCACCTTCCAGAATGAGGTGCTGGAATCGCAGGTTCCAGTAGTCGTCGACTTCTATTCACCGACTTGCGGTCCCTGCCGCTTCATCAAGCCGCTTCTGGAGAAGCTCGGCGAAGAATACGACGGCAAGGTCAAGGTAGTCACCGTCAACGTAGCGGACCACGGCGAACATTTCTTCGCCATGGGCGGCCGCAGCGTTCCTCTGGTGGTCACCTACCATTGCGGCAAAGAACTGAGCCGTCAGGCTGGTTCGCGCCCATACCCTGAATTCAAGCAGGTCTTCCAGGGCCTGTACGACCACAGTCTTACCGAGACCTGCCCGGCTCCCGGCAGCGACTCGGTTGAGAACGCAGCTGTGACAAGCAAAGAAGCGAGCTTCGCAAGCGCGGTCGACGCCGCCGATCAGGCCTTTTTCGCCAAGGCCGGCCCCGCCTCCGAACGCTTTGAAAACGAAATCGAGCCCGACACGGCTCGTTTCGAGTCTGCCAAGATTGATGCCGCCAATAAACTTTCGGCCGGCAGCATCAACCAGGAAGAGCATGACGCTCTTGTCCAGGCGGCCATCCAGCGCTTTGTCACCGACACAGCCGCCGCCAAAAAGCGCCTTTTGGATGTGGTGACGCCGGCGGAAGCCGAACGCGCTCAGTCCATCGAAGCGGCGCGCAAGCTCTTCACGGCAGACGCCCAGAGCTGATTTAGTTCCAAATCCGTCACCTACCGTGCGCCAGAGCCTGAGCGGTTTTCGCTCAGGCTCTATGCGACGGCAACTATAGGAAACCGCTATGTCGGACGATAACAAAAATGAAAATGAAAAACCTGACCTGGGTTTGCCCGAACTGCCGGAGGAACTGAAGGACCTGCCGGAATTTCAGGACTTGCAGAATCAGGGCAAAAAGCCCGAGCCCAAGAAGCCGGACCCGGAAGAAGAGCGCAAGACCACAATGAACATGTGGGCGGCCTCTCAATTCGCCTACACTCTGGTGGCTGCCTCACTGGTCCTAGGCTACATCGGCTATTGGCTGGGAGGATTGCTGGGAGGCGGGCTCTGGTCGATTTTCTTGATGCTGATTTTGGGCGGTTTGGGCTTTGCCGCAGAATGCTGGCGCATGATCAAAACCTTCGGCAACTATGACAAGAAGCCGAAGGACGGCGACGACAAGACGCTGAAGCCATGAGCGGCTGCAGAAGTGAGGTGGGCTTCAACCCCTGCTCCCTTCTGTTTTTCCAGTTTTTGTACTATACATTGTCGTTACCAAATCAAAGAAAAAAAGCGTGTCTGATTGCACGTCACTTTCATGTCGGGCGTTGCATACTCATTCACGGTTTAATGAACGACTACGTATTTTCCCCAATGACCTGGCAAAAATACGGTGGCAAGATACACACACTTCTCCCCAACTGAATAACCAGCCGCTGTAATTGGGCTCTCCCTAACTTTAGCGAGACAGTGATGTTTCGCCACCCCAGGAGCTTAGGACATGGCAGAAACCTTCAATCAACCCGCAGTCAATTATGTCGCCGACGGCCAAGCCAAAGACGGCAAGCAAATTACCACAGTAGCCGATGGACAGGTCGACGAAAACGTCGCCACTAAAGATCCGTCCGGAAAACTCCTCGAGTCCACTCAAACTACTCAACCGACAAAAGTGGCGGAAGCGAATGCCGCTCCCGATTCCGGCATGTCGTACACCGAAATGGGACTTTTGGCCGGTGCTTTCGTTGCCGGTGCCTACGGTCAGAAATATGGTCTGAACAGAGAATTTCTTTCTATGGCCGGACGTGGAATAGAAACACTGAAAACCGCCGCAACAGGCGTAGCCGATCTGGCTCCCTATGCTCGTTTTGCCCAACGAAATGTAGACACACTGGGCACAGTAGTAGCGGACCGCCTGCGTGGAACGCTTCGACTGGGCGGCGAAATCATCGACAAGGACGGCAAAGTATTTATGGGCCGCGATGGGACAGTCGTGTCCACGGTCAATGCCAATTTTCTGGGCGTCAGTCCTGTCAATGCCATAAACAGATACGGTGATGCGGCCCAATTCTTGCGCGACCAAGATGGTGTGCATTCGCTGGCCACGACCATAGGCAGAGGACCAATCCGCGGCTTCGATGTCCAACACGAAGCAAATACGCTTCTGGGCGACGCCTTCTCGACAACGACGATTAGAGATGGCAACAAAGTAGCCAAAGTAGCTGCCGGTGAAGTTGTTCAAGGAAAAGGACTCTTCTCAGCCGCGCAGATAGAGGCAGCGATCAGACAGGGGCAGGCGACCACCAACTCTCTCTACAAATCGGTTTTGCAAGTCGAAGCCTAGGTTTCATCGAACCAAATAGATTCAGTGGCCCGCTGTAGTTTTGCGCGGTCGGCTCATGACGGATCAGGCAGCGTGCCAGTCTAGAACTTTCGCGCAGCGTGCTCTCAGGAGTTCTACTACATTTTATCGTTGCATAGGGCAAAAAAGATGGAGGGCTGCAGTGCAAGCAGGTTTTGCCTGCAGTCACAGCCCTCAGTCGGTTTACCGTTGCTTGGCGCTTACGTGCGTCCACACTTCATCAGCCAGTGCGCACAGCTGTTCGTTCGTGGCGTCGAGCGCCTCGTCGAACATTTCTGCGAACACCCGGCTGACGAGCTGACGCATGTCATCAGCGTTCTGCACCGTCTCCAGTTGCTGGAGCACCCGGCGCACCTCCGGCATGTATTCATCATCCGGGCAGCCGAATTTGGCCAGCCCTTCAGTGTCATGCCGGTACATGATGGCAGCCACCTCGTCCACGAGGTCGCCATAGCGGTCCCTGAGGAGCGCTTCTTCAGCCATTATTTCTTGTCTGGTCACGTGTGTACCTTCCGTTGAAGCAGTTGAAGCCTCAGCAGCCGATACTTTCACGACAGTCCGTCTGTGGGTCAGGCGCTAACGCGCCCGACCCCGGATTACGGCATGAAGCCGCAGTTCTTCTCGACGCCTGTCGAGTATCAGGCCACGTAGGTCTTGCCGTCGAGCCCAAGGGTGCGGCAAATGTCGCGCACGACAACCTTCTCGACATCGGCGAAATCGCCGTCCGAGTTGGCGATCGCCAGCGCGATCTGAACGGCCGTGTCCGGCTGCTCGCCCTTGCCCTTGATCTTGCCGACGACGCCCATGACGGCGATCTTGCCAAAGACCTTGTCCTTGTTGATCTGCTCGCAGTAGTCGTTGAACTTCGCGATCAGGTCGGCCGGCGGGAACACCTTGAGGGCGTCGAGCGAGGTGATGCAGCTGCCGATGGCGGCCTTCTCGGAATCCTCGATCTTGCCGTCGGCGGCGGCGACCAGCGCGCAGATGGCCATGGTGGCATCGCGGAAGTTGGAGTTGTTGAACTGGGCGGCCTTGGTCTTCAGGCCGGCGTAAGCGTCGGAAGCGTTTTGCTTCATGCGGTCCCAAAAGGACATGTGAGTACCTCTTTCGTTTGTGGGTTTCGCGAGTCTGGGGAGAGCTGCGAACGCATCGCTAGTCATCTGCACCAGACGTTCTTTGATGCCGAACTCATTATTGAGAAATCGGCGAACCGAGCTTTACTTCATGCACCTGGGTGGCGACCCGGGTGGGCTGGCTACTTGTGAGCCGCGAAACACCAACGAGCCGCCACCATCGGCGTCAGCTCTTCTTCGGGGGCTGAGCGGACTTGCTCGCGCCGTCGTTGATCAGGTGATAGGCCTTGTAGACGCCGCGGGCGATCATCAGGAAGGCAACGCCTCCGACGATGTAGCTCACGTAGGGGATCGTGATCAGGAAACCGAACGGCAGCTCGACGATGGCGAGCAGGACGACGACGGCGAGAGCCGTGTTGCCGAGGGCGCGCATCGTGGTCTGGCCGCGCTTGACGAGGAAGTGGTAGATGTCGGTGCCGAACAGAACTGCACCGATGGCGTAAAGGATCTGGAAGAATCCGAGACCATGTGCCAGCATAGCTATGCTCCTTGAAAGGTGGTTGAAGAAAACCTCGATCCTGCCTTGATTTCGCCGGGACGCACTCACACACCATCTTGAAGATGGAGGTCCAATAGCCGCAATTGGTTATGGTGGGACTTTTGTGTGAGTGAGCGCGAAATATCAAAGTGAAGGATGAAGTTGCATCTAAAACTGCCAAAACACCTCACCACTTGGCAAGCGTTTACATAAAGTGATGAAACTGGCTTCGCGCTTCACCTTTCTACATGCACACGTGAGATGCTCGCCCCTGGCGGATCTCGCACTATCGGTCCACTTGTGCAAAAAGGTCCGGACTAATGTGATGTGCGCAAGCGTAACCTTGGACGTTGCTAAGCAAAATTCGTCCGCCCAAATAAGCGCCGACTAAGCTTTACCAAGATCGACCAAGACCCTGGCCAATAGTTGTTTTTCATCAGCGCACCACAAACGAACAGGGAAGAAAACCTCGCACTAGCTCTTGCGATGGTTCTAAAGAAGTGGCCGCCGACAATTGCAGAAGATCGCCTCATTCACCAGGATTGCAACTGGTTTTGCCGAGGCGCCAGCCCAGCATTTTCAACACGTTTCGGCAGGTAAGACTGGCCCGCTTATGGAAAAATATCTAGGCACATTCGCATTCATCCGCAGGCTTCCATGTTTCAAAAAAATCTTCGTTCCTCCCCATTCAGGGCTGCTCAAGCGACTCTTTGCACATTGATTGTCTGGGCGGCCACGGCAGTGCCTGCTCTAACGGCAGAGACAAAGGACAAAACCGTTTTTGAAACAGTGACCATAGACACCGACAAAGCCGGTCAGCCGTTTGCGCATTTTTGGGAGCACATAATCGGCTCGGGACGGGCGGTTCTGAGTTTACGCGACAGTTATAGGCAAGACCTCAAACGTTGCGTGGAAAGCTTCGACATGCGCTATGTCCGCTTTCATGCAATTTTCCACGACGAAGTGGGAGTCTATGATGAAACACCTGACGGGCAGCCGATTTACAACTTTTCTTACATCGATCAGATTTACGACGGGCTACTGGCCAGCGGTGTTCGTCCTTTTGTCGAGCTTAGTTTCATGCCAAAAAAACTGGCTTCAAAAGAGCTTTTGCATGCTTTCTGGTACAAACAAAACGTGGCGCCGCCGAAGGACATGAAAAAATGGCAAAACCTGATCACCGCATTTGCACAGCATCTGGTCGACCGCTACGGAGCAGGAGAGGTGGCCCAATGGTATTTCGAGGTCTGGAATGAACCCAATCTCGATTTTTGGGGCGGAGAGCCGAAAGAAGCCACTTATTACGAACTTTATGACGCCACGGCCAAAGCCTTGAAAGGCGTCAACCCTAATCTGAAAGTGGGCGGACCGGCAACAGCTCAGGCGGCATGGGTAGACCGCTTCATCGACTTCTGCGTGAGAAACAACACGCCTGTAGATTTCGTTTCTACCCATGTTTACGGCGACGACACGGCCAAGGATGTACTGGGAGAAAACCGCCAGATCGGGCGCGATGAGATGGTGTCCGTAGCCATGAAAAAAGTCTATGACCAGGTTAAACGCTCAGCTAAGCCGAATTTGCCCATCTTCTGGAGCGAATTCAATGCCAGCTATGCCAATTACCCGGAAGTCACCGATTCAGAAATGATGGCGCCCTGGCTGGCCAATCACATCAAGCTCAGCGCTGGGTTGGCAGACGAGATCGCTTACTGGACATTTAGCGATGTTTTCGAAGAACAAGGTGTGTACAAAAAACCATTTTACGGCGGATTTGGGCTGATAGCGCCCGACAATATTCCCAAAGCGTCTTTCTACGCGTTCGATATTTTGAGACATTTGGGTGACAGTCGCTTGCCGGTAGAACCACAATCGGCGCCGGTTCTGGCTACAACCAAAAGCGACAATTGGTTGATCCTTGCGGTTTGGAATTATGCAGGCGAGAAAAATGCAGGCAAAACACGCTCTTTCAAAATCAAAATAAAAGATGCGGAAAAATACGATCAAGGGACTTGCCACACGATCAACAAAGAGCACGGCTCCTCTTATAGAATCTGGCAATCCATGGGCTCTCCCACGTACCCGACAAAAGATCAGCTTGATGAAATCAGAAAGAATTCCAAACCGCTAATTGAGTTTGTCTCTGCCGAGAATCTGCAACTCGATTTGCAGCCGAACGAACTGCGGGTTATTCTTTTTTGCAAAAAAGCGGCCAGCAGATAACGCAGTGATCGACATTTTTAAAGCATGAGATTGTTTAATTGCGGCAATCATCAATCAGAATAGAATGTTGAAATTTAAGAATGCTGTTAGAGAGTATTGAGGTCCTCTGAGGGAAGTTCAGTGAATAATTGGCACCCGTCCTTAGCGTCTGAAAATCCAGGTGTTGGAGTTAAGCTCAAACTCCAGAAAACATCTGGAGATTTTCAAATAATCAATCTTGCTGATATTCTCGAATCGGCTTTTATCAACAAGGGCTATGAAGTCGTTAATGAGGGTCTGTGCATACGCATTGTCGGCACTGACTTCATTGTGACGCCGACAAGTGTAAAGGTCGCGCCGAAAGGCAACGGCTGGTCTACGACAACGACGATTCAGGTAGACAGCCAACTGGCATTTCAAAAGCCAATTTTCGAGTTTCAGCACGAAAGCGCGGATCAGCCAATTCAGTCGATCTTGAAAGGATTTCAGAATTGGATTGATTATGAACTATCAGTTCTATTGGACGTCATCGAGGAAAATCCGGAAAATTCTGCAGGAGTAGCTTTCAGGTGGCAAACCGCAAAAGGAGCTGAAGTTCGCAAAGTTACCTTCGGCCCCATAATCTGGTTCAGAATGCAGCCAAATAATTCAATACTTGAACCAACTGGCCATTTATTTTGTCGCTGTTGCATGTATAACGACAAGCGAATCAGTGGAGCGCTTGCTGAATTGCTTCGTAGCGAAAGGGTATACGGAATTAAGCTATTCGCATTCAGAGATCAGGATGGCATGACCTCTGCCGATTGCCGAGTTAATGGCGTTGCATACAATCCCGGAAAGTCTGCATTACTTGAGTATGCCAAACAATGGGCTCAAAATGGCTCCGAGTACCGGAAACAATACCTGTCTTTCCACACCGTATCTAGTGGAACTTTGAGCGAGAATTGGCAAAAGCTCTGACGAAATAGCAGCCGATTGAGTGATTCAAAAAAGGGCAAATCGAGGCTTATATACTATATGGCTGACTAGACCCGGTCTTAAAAGAGAAAACGCCTGGAAAAGCTTGCGCTTAAACAGGCGTTTCTCAAAGGGTCTAGATGCCGTCACGCAGCCGCTTGGGCCACATAACCGGACACCTTGTATTTGGTCCGCACGTCCGTGGGAGCAAGCACGGTGACCAGGCCTTCCGAGTCGCGGGGGAATTCGGATCCGTACAGCCACTTGTGCATGTCGCGGATGATTTCCTCTTTGACGACTCTTGAACGCACGGCGTTGCGCTTGAGGCATTCCTCAAGCGTGACGTCCATGACGGCGACGTGGATGTCCACGTAGCCTGCCTTCTTGGCGATGTCGATCACTCGCGTGCGCTGATTGCGCATGAAGTGCGTGTTGTCGACGACGATGTTCTTCTTCTCTGCCAGAGCAGCGTTGAAGAGTTCGTCGAAGCGCTTGCGGGTGACTTTCCAGTCGCCGATGATGTTGGCGTCGCCGTAAATCTCCTTGCGGATCTCATCGAGACTGATGCGGACGAATCCGCTCTCGACGAGCCCATCGGAGAATGTGCTCTTGCCCGAGGCGGGCAGTCCGGCCAATACGACCAGACGAGGAGCATTGCCGGTCGGCACCAGCAATTGGACGATCTTCCGGGAGGTGAGAGTCTTCTCTCTGCGGCCTCTGTTCATGGGGAATGTCCTTGTAGACTTCTAAGTCTGTTTTGAATTCGGTTCATTTGAATGACGCCTGAAGCGCCTGCCTGAGCCCCTTTCGGAAACTCAGGCAGGCAGCCTCAAACCGCAAGCTACGAGCGAGAGCTTACTTAGAGTGCTCTTCGATGAGCGCCGGAGTGACGGGCTGAACGCGCCAGCCGCCTTCACCGGTGAGCTCGAGCACACCGTCGTGGAACTTGATCACCGACGGACGGTGACCGACGCTGATGAACGTCACACCAGACTGCCGGAGCAGGTGGTAGAGATGCTCTTCCAGACCGATGTCCAGAGCGCTGGTCGCTTCGTCCAGGATGGCGTACTTCGGACGAGTCAAAAGCAGACGCGCAAAGGCGACCCGCTGCTGCTCACCGAGCGACAAGCCCTTGGGCTCGACGTCCCAGCCGCCCTGACGCTGAACCAGATCGGCCGGCAAGCCGACCAATTCGATCATCGCCTGGATTTCCTGATCCGTCGCCTTGGCGGTCGGATAGGTGAACTGCTCACGCAGAGTGCCGAGCAGCATGTACGGCGTTTGCGGCAAGAACATCATCTGCCCCAGTTCGGGGTGGACGATGGTGCCGGTGCCGGAATCCCAGAGGCCGGCCAGACCGCGCAAGAGCGAGCTCTTGCCGACGCCTGAGCGACCCATGACGATGACGCCGGTGCCTTCCTTGATCTCCAGGTTGAGGTTGGCGATCAAAGTGCGGGCGTAATCCGGAGTCTGCAGCGACATGTTCTGCATGGCGATGCGCGGCTCGATCACGGTCTTGATAGTCGGCTTGCCGTCAGCGTTGTGCTTCTGCTTGAGCGCCTCGGCAAAGGTGCCAAGACGATTGACATTGGCGGCGTACTGAGCAAGCGACTGGAAGGAGCTGACCACGACGGCCAAGGCGCCCAGAATCTGGCCGAAGGCCATGGACGCCTGCTGGAACGTGCCCAGCTTGGCGGCGCCGATGAAGAACAAGGGCGCGATGATCAGGTAGGGGATGATCGTCGTAAAGTAGTCGAACGCCGTCTGGAAAAGACCGACGATAGACGACCAGCCGATCAAGGTGTGGTTGTTTCCGACAGCCTTGCCGAAGCGACCTTCGACAGTGCCGCGCTCACGGTCTTCGCCACGATAGAAGCGAATCGCTTCGGTGTGGTTACGGACGTGGATGAGCGAATATCGGAAGTCAGCTTCCAGCTTGAGCTGCATG
>CAZHEZ010000240.1:0-10704 GCA_964531315.1 uncultured Candidatus Obscuribacterales bacterium
GACTGAAGCGTGATGAAATACTGAGCTCAAAGCAATGAGCAGTCAGGCAGTAGTATGAACACCAGCGCAGAGCAATCTGGCTGGTGTTTTTATTTGCAAACGCTACAGAGTGCAGTGCCGGTGACATTTTTTCTCTGGTTTTGAAATTTCGGGAACTTTTGCCGCTTGATAGCGCCTATAAGCCACTAGAGCTCTGGTTACAGGTTTTTTCGCACGAAGCGAGTATACTCAGAGAAATCAAGCAGGCTGCCGTTCACTTGACTTGACTTGGCTTTATTAGGAAAGAACCGGCGCTTCTGGGTACCGGCTCTTATGGAAGATCGGCTTTCAAGGTTTGTCCACATTCTATTGGGGCAAAGCTCTTCTCTGGTGGCTTAGTTCATGCCGTTACAAAAGTTCCGCCTTCCGATTGCTGATCGGAGAGAAGGCGGGGTATTGCAAGAGTATTCTGCAGAAGAGCTGCCGCTGCGCGCCGAATTGTTCAGCGCCGATCAAATGGAGCAGCATGGCAAGACCTTAGCCGCGCTCCATAAGGTGGAATTCGGCAAATCGAACAATCAGCTTCTGTCCAGGTTGGCTGAAAATGAACAGGTGCTCACCTATGCATGCAATCTGCTTACTGAAGCGGTCAATGACAATCGCCGCATAACTTCGGCTGGTGAGTGGCTTTTAGATAACTTCTATTTGATAGAAGAGCAAATTCGAACCGCCAAGCGGCACTTGCCGAAAGGCTACAGCAGAGAGTTGCCGCATCTGGTAAACGGGCCGTCAGCCGGGTTTCCCAGAGTTTACGATATTGCTCTTACCAACGTTTCTCACGGCGATGGGCGGTTGGACTCCGACAGCCTCAATCGTTTTGTTGCTTCATACCAGACAGTAACCGAATTGAAAATTGGGGAACTGTGGGCGATTCCGATTATGCTGCGCCTGGCTCTCATTGAAAATCTCAGACGCGTGGCGGTGCGAATGGTTGTTCATATGAGGGAGCATCTGCAAGCCGACTTCTGGGCTGACAAGATGGTTGATGCCGCTACCAATGATCCTAAAACCTTGATTTTGGTTATCGCCGATATGGCGCGTTCCAATCCGCCCATGGTCAGCGCCTTTGTGTCTGAACTGACGAGAAAGTTGCAGGGGCAAAGTTCTGCACTGGCACTGGGTCTTACCTGGATCGAGCAACGTCTGTCCGAATCCAGCACCACAATCGAGCAGATGGTTCAGGCGGAAGCGCAAATTCAAGCTGCCGATCAGGTCTCAATCAGCAACAGTATCGGCTCTCTTCGTTTCCTGGGCGCCATGGATTGGAGAAAATTCGTTGAAGGGCTGAGCGCGGTTGAAAAAACTCTGCTTGAAGATCCGCAGAGCGCGTATGGAGAAATGGATTTTTCTACCCGGGATGAGTATCGCCACGTTGTAGAAAAGTTAGCCAAAAGGACAAATTTGTCTGAGAACGAAGTCGCTCGTGCAGCTGTTTCTCTCGCTTCTCAGGCGGCGTCAGCCGGAAGTCTCAACGACAGGGCCGCGCATGTGGGCTATTACTTGATCGATGAGGGATTGGCGGACCTGGAAAGAGCCGCGGCCGTGAGAATCAATTTTGTGGATTGGAGTAGAAAGCTGGGTCACAGTTTTCCGCTCTTCTTTTATTTGGCGCCGATTTTTCTCATTACGCTCTCTATCACCGCCGTTCTTTCATATATTGCCTTCGCCAATGGTGCGCCGATCAGGCTGGTAGTGATGGCGGCCGCTCTAACCTTGGTTGGCTCAAGTCATGTGGCAATCGCGCTGGTCAACTGGCTCGCTACTCTCTTCATCCCCTCCAAGCCACTTCCCAAGCTGGACTATTCAAAAGGAATACCGAAAAAAGACAGAGCACTGGTTGTTGTGCCGACCATGATTTCCAGTCTGCACAATATCGAAGATCTGGCTGAGGCTCTGGAAGTGCGCTTCCTCGCCAACCGCGACGAGAATTTGAAATTTGCTCTTTTGACCGATTTCCTTGATGCTCCAACTGAGGCACGGCCTGAGGACGAGCTGCTTGTGCAGGCGGCCATTAAGAAGATCAATGAGCTCAATCAGAAATACAATACGTCAACCCGCGACATTTTCTTTCTCTTTCACCGCCCACGCCTTTTCAATCCCAGTGAAGGTGTTTGGATGGGTTATGAACGCAAGCGTGGAAAATTGGCTGCTCTCAATTCTCTATTGCTTGGTGGCGGACAGGAAAGTTTCTCCACGGTAGTTGGAGATGCAGGCAGTCTGATCGGCACCCGGTTTGTGATCACGCTCGACACGGATACTTATTTGCCGCGTGATGCAGCCAGACAGTTTGTCGGTGCCATGGCCCATCCATTGAATCGTGCTCAGTTTGATGAAGAGAAGATGCTGGTCACCAACGGATACGGCATTCTTCAACCGCGTGTTGGCGTCAGCCTTCCGGGTACGAATCAGTCAAGATACGCCGGTTTGCATGGCAACGATCCAGGCATCGATCCATATACACGAACTGTTTCCGATGTTTATCAGGATGTTTTTCACGAGGGTTCATTCATCGGCAAAGGCATTTACGACATTGATGTTTTTGAGCGCTCCTTAAAAGGTCGCTTTCCGGAAAATCGCATTTTGAGCCACGATTTGCTGGAAGGGTGCTACGTTCGATCCGGACTTTTGAGCGATGTGCAATTGTATGAAGAATACCCGAGCGGCTATAGCGCTGATGTGGCACGAAGACATCGCTGGATTCGCGGCGATTGGCAAATTACTTCCTGGCTGGGCTCAACTGTTCCAGTCGAAGGAAGAAAGTGGCAGAAGAATCCACTTTCGCTTTTGTCGCAATGGAAGATTTTCGACAATATGCGACGCAGCCTGGTGCCGGCTGCTCTGACTGCCATGCTAATTGTCGGATGGACGGTGCTGTCGCCGGCGTGGCTCTGGACCGCTGCTACTCTTGCCATAATTCTCATTCCTTCAATAGTGTTTTCCTTGCTGGATTTGATTCGTAAGTCAGAGGACGTTCTTTGGGAACAGCACATAGCCGGATCAATAAACTCCGCAGCGCGCAGTTTTAGTCAGGCTATTTTCTACATTGCCTGTGTCCCTTTTGAAGCTGTCTACAGCCTTGATGCCATTATTCGAACGCTTTTGCGGATGATCGTTACGAAGAAGCATTTGCTTGCCTGGAATCCATCTAATATCGCCAATCGCACTCAAAAGACAGACTTCTTTGGACTTTATTCGCAAATGTGCAGCGGACCTTTTATAGCTGTCGCGGTCCTTTGTTATCTATTGTTATTTAGACCGGAGTCCATACTCCCCGCTGCACCAATTTTGGTGCTCTGGAGTTTGGCACCCGCGATTGCCTGGTGGCTCAGCCGCTCCTTATCTTCGCCCGCTGCCAGACTGACTCAAGAACAGCATGTTTTTCTCCGCAAAGTGGCCCGCAGAACTTGGGCTTTCTTTGAGACTTTCGTAACCGCTGAAGATCATTGGTTGCCACCGGATAACATGCAAGAGTTGCCTATATATGTGGTGGCACACCGAACCTCACCCACCAACATGGGACTCTCGTTGTTGGCAAACCTGGCCGCATACGATTTTGGATACATTCAATCAGGCGAATTACTGGAACGCTGCTACAGCACGCTTGTTACTATGCGCGCCCTGGACCGATACAGAGGCCATCTCTATAACTGGTACGACACGATCACACTTAAGCCTCTCAAGCCACTCTATATTTCCACGGTAGACAGTGGCAATCTGGGCGGGCATCTTATCACGCTTAAAGCTGGGTTGCTGGCGCTTCCAGATGAACGAGTCATTTCTGCACTGGTTTTTTCCGGGATGGAGGACACGCTGAATGTGCTCCATGAAGCAATCGGAGAGACCATAGTTGTTCCTGAACTGTCTAAATTTGAAGACCTTTTGAAAGCTGCTAAGTTGGATCCTCCGACTTCGATAACTCGTATGCATGATTGTCTCGAGCTCCTTCAGAATTGCTCTGCAGAAATAGTGACTCGCATCGGCGATACTGCCGGAGGTAATGTGAAATCCTTAGCCGTTGCCTTAAAGCGTCAGGCATCGGCTGCTTATACTGAGCTGGTTTTGTTGATTCCATGGACGTGCCTGCCGGGTATGGCAGCGGCCGCAGCTGAGGTTCCGCAGGTAGAGCAAATTCCTAGCTTGCGCGAATTATCCAATATTTATGGCACATTGATGCCTGTAATTCAGAGATGCTTGACCCCCGACCGGCCTCAGCAAGAATTGAAGTGTTTTAGCGAGCTTCTAGCGCTTTTTTCGGAAGCCAGCCGCCGTGCAAAAGAGCGTCTCGGAATTATCGATCACCTGGTCATGCACGTCGAAGATTTGGCCAATATGGAATATGAATTTCTCTATGACAAAGGCAAGCGTCTGCTGTCCATTGGATACAGTGCCGACGAAAAAAGAGTGGATGCCAGTTATTATGATTTGCTTGCATCTGAAGCTCGACTTTGCAATTTCATTGCTATCGCTCAAGGTCAATTGCCTCAGGAAAGCTGGTTTGCGTTGGGTCGCTCCCTGACCACAGCTGGAGGCAAGCCTGTTTTATTTTCCTGGTCGGGCTCGATGTTCGAGTATTTAATGCCATTACTGGTGATGCCCACTTATGAAAATACTTTGCTGGATCAAACTTGTCGTGCCTCAATTGAAAGACAAATCGAATATGGAAAGCAGCGCAACGTGCCGTGGGGAATTTCCGAGTCAGGCTATTTCGCCGTCGATGTGCATCTGAATTATCAATATCGAGCTTTCGGTGTTCCGGGGCTGGGACTGAAGCGCGGATTGGCACAGGATCTCGTCATTGCTCCTTATGCAACAGTGCTGGCCCTGATGGTGGCGCCTGAAGAAGCATGCGCCAATATGCAGCGATTGACGGCGGAAGGATTCGCAGGGTCCTACGGATTCTACGAGGCGATTGACTATACGACATCCAGAATTCCTCGCGGTCATAGCAGAGCGATCATCCAGTCTTATATGGCTCACCACCAGGGCATGAGTTTTCTCTCGCTTGCGCACGTCCTGCTCGGTCAGCCCATGCAAAGACGTTTCGAAAGCGATCCCTCATTTCAATCAACTCTTTTATTGCTGCAGGAGAGAATTCCCAAGGCGACTGCCTTCCATTCACAGACGGCCGAGACTGCTGAAGTACGTTTTGGGTCGGCGGCAGATGAGGCGCCGGTGCGATTCTTCGGCAATCCATCTACGACGGTGCCGGAGATTCAACTTCTTTCAAACGGCAGATACCATGTAATGATTACCAACGCCGGCGGCGGCTATAGCCGCTGGAGAGATCTGGCGGTGACTCGCTGGCGCGAAGACACGACCCGCGATAATTGGGGAACATTCTGTTTTGTCAGAGACACTGCTACCGGTGAATACTGGTCAACTGCCTTCCAGCCGACACTGAAGCAACCTGAACGCTACGAGGCGATTTTCTCAGAGGCCCGGGTGGAATTTCGCCGGCGGGACTTTGATTTCGATACTCATACTGAAGTAGTAGTCTCGTCAGAAGACGACATTGAACTGAGAAGAGTGCGCATCACCAATCGCTCCCGGTCGCGTAAAACAATTGATATTACAAGTTATGCGGAGGTGGTGCTGGCTGATCAAGCACACGACGATGCTCACCCATGCTTCAGCAATTTATTTGTACAAACCGAGTTGATCGATCAAGGTCACGCTATTCTCTGCAATCGCAGACCTCGTTCGGAAAATGAGCAACAACCATGGATGTTCCATCTGATGTCTGTTCATGGTGCTGTCACAGGAGACATTTCGCGCGAGACCGACCGAATGAAATTCATAGGTAGAGGTCACTCGCTGGCTAATCCTGCCGCCATGAACATGCCCGGCATGCTTTCCAATTCACAAGGTTCGGTTCTCGATCCTATTGTTTCTGTTCGCTATCAAATAATTCTAGACCCCGAAAAATCGGCGACAGTCAATATAGTCACCGGTGTCACCGAAACTCGCGAAGCATGCATAAGTCTCGTCGAAAAATATCAGGATAAGGGACTTGCCGATCGCGTCTTTGATTTAGCCTGGACGCACAGTCAGGTTGTTTTGAGGCAATTGAACGCCAACGAATCAGATGGGCAGCTTTATGCGCGATTGGCGAATTCAGTGATATATGCCAGCTCGACTTTCAGAGCCGACCCTTCTGTGATCGTCAAGAACCGTCGAGGACAATCCGATCTGTGGGGCTACGCGATATCGGGTGACCTTCCGATTGTCCTTTTGCAAATCAGAGATCCGAATAATATAGACCTGGTCAGGCAGGTTGTTCAGGCGCATGCCTACTGGCGATTGAAAGGTCTTACTGTCGACCTGGTTATTTGGAACGAAGATAAAGCCGGCTATAGACAGTTGATTCAAGATCAAATCATGGGGCTGATTGCAGGTGGCGTTGAAGCAACCTTGATCGACAAGCCGGGCGGAATCTTCGTTCGTCAAATTGAGCAGATATCAAACGAAGACCGAGTATTGATTCAGACTGTGGCCCGAGCGATAGTCAAAGACAGCAATGGTACACTTCCTGAGCAGCTCAATCGCCGAACTTTGCGAGAAGTGCGTGTGGCACTACTAAGTCCCACGCGCAGTCGGACCATGGAGAGCAACTCCGCTCCAGCGCAGCAAAGAAGTGATCTGGTATTTTTCAATGGACTGGGCGGATTTACATCCGATGGACGCGAATATGTAATCAGCACCGCGCATAAGCATGTAACCCCATTGCCCTGGGTGAATGTTTTGGCGAACCCATACTTTGGATCTGTAATCTCTGAAAATGGACTTTCATATACCTGGCTGGAGAATGCTCACGAATTTCGACTGACTCCCTGGCACAACGACCCAGTCACAGACGCGTCTGGAGAAGCATTCTATTTGCGCGATGAAGAGACAGGCTATTTCTGGTCGCCGACACCAATGCCGGTGCGCGGTGCTACTCCATATACAACCCGTCATGGATTTGGCTACAGTGTATTTGAACATACCGAAGGCGGTATTACGAGTGAATTGTGTATCTACGTGGCCCTCGATGCCCCTGTAAAGGTCGCCTGGTTGAAAGTACGCAACAATTCAGGGCGAGCACGAAAATTGTCCGCCACCTCTTATTTTGAGTGGGTGCTGGGAGATCTGCAACCCAAGACTGTTATGCATGTAAGCACGGAAGTGGATCTTAAGACCGGGGCACTCTTCGCCCGTAATCCATATAACAGAGAATTTGGAGAGCGGATTGCCTTTCTTGATGTTGATGAATCAAACAGATCAGTCACAGGTGATCGCACAGAATTCATCGGACGCAATGGCAGCCTGCAAAATCCTGCTGCCCTGGCTAGACAAAAACTGTCCGGAAGAGTTGGTGCTGCGCTCGATCCGTGCGGCGCAGTTCAAGTTCCTTTCGAGCTGCAAGACGGGCAAGAGAAAGAAATTGTTTTTAGACTGGGGATCGGCCAGGATTTGACGGACACAACCAATTTGATCTATCGCTTTCGCGGCAGTAAAGCGCGAAGCGATTCCTATGAAGCTGTTTGCCAATACTGGAAACATACTCTCGGCGCACTTAACGTGCAGACTCCTGATCCAGCTCTAAATATGCTGGCAAACGGTTGGTTGCTTTATCAAACAATCTCTTGCAGACTGTGGGCCCGGAGTGGTTATTATCAATCTGGGGGCGCCTTCGGCTATAGAGACCAACTGCAAGACGCGATGGCTCTTTTGCACACTGAACCGCTGCTTTTGCGCAAGCAACTTCTCCTTTGTGCATCCCGCCAATTCGTTGAAGGGGATGTGCAACATTGGTGGCATCCACCCAGTGGTCGCGGAGTGCGCACCCACATATCCGACGACTATTTGTGGTTGCCTCTGGCTACCTGCCGCTACGTGATGATGACCGGCGACACGGGCGTGTTGGACGAGCAGACTCACTTTCTTACCGGTCGGCGTGTCAATCCTCAAGACGATTCCTATTACGATTTGCCAGGAAAATCGCAAGAAACAGCTAGCCTCTATGAGCACTGCCAGAAGGCAATTCTCTACGGTCTGAGATTCGGCGTGCACGGATTGCCCCTGATGGGAACTGGCGACTGGAATGACGGCATGAATCTCGTCGGTGAACACGGAAAAGGAGAAAGCGTTTGGTTGGGATTCTTTCTTCATGAGGTTCTTCGCCGCTTTGTGAAACTGGCCCGCCTGCGCAAAGATAATGTTTTTGCTGACCGATGCGAAGCCGAAGCCGCCCAGCTGCGCCAACATCTTGCAAAAAGCGGATGGGATGGAGATTGGTATCGCCGCGCCTATTTTGATGACGGAACACCGTTGGGTTCTGCCCAAAACACCGAGTGCAAGATTGATTCGATTGCCCAAAGCTGGTCGATTCTGTCTGGCGGTGGTGAGATCGAGCGTTCCAAAAAAGGCATGGAATCAGCTTATGAGCATCTTGTCAGGCAAAAAGATGCTCTCATTCAACTTCTAGATCCTCCGTTTGACAAATCTGAGCTTAACCCCGGATACATCAAAGGCTATGTTCCTGGTGTCAGAGAAAATGGCGGACAATACACGCACGCAGCGATCTGGCTGACAATGGCATTTGCCGCGCTGGGACACAGCGAACGAGCATGGCAGCTGTTTTCAATGATCAATCCGGTAAATCATGCGCTTGATCCGCATGCAGTGAATAAATATAAGGCCGAACCGTATGTAGTGGCAGCAGATGTCTATGCTGTTTCTCCGCACACAGGCAGAGGTGGTTGGACCTGGTACACGGGATCAGCAAGCTGGATGTATCGCCTGATCATTGAGTCGATTCTGGGCATTCGCCTGCAGATCGATAAGTTGCGCTTTCAGCCCTGCCTGCCTGCCGAATGGAGTGAGTACAAGATTCACTACCGCTATCGAGAGACTGTCTATCACATTACCGTGTTGCAGTTGCCTGAGACGGATGTTCAGCAAACCGTTACTGTTGATGGAGTAGCGCAATCAGAAGATGCGATATCACTTGTCGATGATCGCCGCGAACACATGGTGGAAGTCAAAGTTGGTCGCAGTAAGGATCGATCGTTTGCGCCGTTGTTGAGCAATCTGCCTGTGATCGATTCTTCGCCTTAGTTTTGAGCTGACTCTTAGTTTGGAACGATGGACTTAGCCCTTCTTTATCAGTTGCAGGATTGGCTTTTATTGTGCGCCGTAAATGCGGTTAAAGCCACCACTATTGTTGTTGTAAACTTGATTGAACGTGCCGTCATTGCCGTTTCTCAACATCCGCCGCACCGCACTTGCTCCAACTGCTGCCCGCATTGCTTGCGCCGAGCCGAAGCTTTCACCCGGTGCAGAATATCCACCGAAGTTGCCTCCTAAAGGAGCACCTTGCGCGCCGGCGTACTGCTGCTGCTGCTGAGCGTAGGGCATTTGATTGTTATAGCCACCGTGCTCTGTTGCTTCAAAGCGCCTCTTATAGAACTCGTTCCACTCTTCTTGCCGATTTTGTCCCGGCCCGGCATTCTGAAAACTGCTTCCCGTCGCATTTCCCCAACGCCTGGCTTCTCCACCGTAGCCACTTTCGTTTCCGCCCCAGCGCCCACCTTCGCTGCCGCCAAAGCGCCCACTTTCACTGCCACCCCAGCGCCCGCCTTCACTTCGTCCGCTTTCGCCTCCAC
Organism: uncultured Candidatus Obscuribacterales bacterium; assembly: GCA_964531315.1. Lineage (GTDB taxonomy): Bacteria > Cyanobacteriota > Vampirovibrionia > Obscuribacterales > Obscuribacteraceae > QKMZ01. Next base: position 9,687 of record CAZHEZ010000240.1, read on the forward strand.
CCCAACGTCCGCCTGAACTCTTTTCAGATGAAGAGGGCGGGGTAAAGCAGCTCATGCCCGCCTTGCTTCTCGCTTCAGAAGCGTGATAGCCGTTCGACGGTTGTGCCGGCTCTTTGTAGCTGCCGGAATAGTGATAGGCGGCAGATGTTGCCCGGTAGCCATTTGGTTGATTTGGGTTGGGCGTTCTCCAGTTTTGCGCAGAGGCGCCGGTGCCGGTCATCCACACACTGAGCAAAGCGAGGATAAGCAGTTTCTTCATGTGGGGTTTATGCCTCTTTTGGATTTGCCATATAAAGGTTATTCCCGATACGGGTATATGCAATCGGCTACATTTCTGTATTCGATCGTTTCATTGATTGTGGGGTGGATTGATCCGGCGCTTGTTAACGCAATTTCGATCGAAGTGCTTATATCCCGAGCGCATCTCGATAATGCCAAGCGTGCGATCGTTAAATGTCCTCTGGGGTAGTTGAAGCTATGCGGTAATCGGATAAACTAAATGCATAACCGGTGAGTGCATCACTTAAATGTTGAGCACTTTGAGCCGAGGGGCTTTGTGGAAACTTCAGGTCGGCGTCGACCAGAAACCGTAGCAAGAAGCCCGCACCACGTGAAGGACTGACTGAAGCGTGATGAAATACTGAGCTCAAAGCAATGAGCAGTTAGGCAGTAGTAAGAACACCAGCGCAGAGCAATCTGGCTGGTGTTTTTGTTTGGGGCGCCGTCGGAGCAAGCTCGGTGGCGCTTTTTGTTTTGCTCGTTGAAGCAGCCCACATTCGGTTATTTTGTCGGAGTCTATAGATTGCGCCCCGAAAGAATAGCAGTTGTGTATGCGCTCGGGCGGGAATGAATATTTGATCGTTGCGATGGTAGCTGTATCTGTTGATCCGGCGCTTGTTAACGCAATTTCGATGGAAGTGTTTATATCCAGAGCGCATCTTGATAATGCCAAGCGTGCGATCGTTAAATGTCCTCTGGGGTAGTTGAAGCTATGCGGTAATCGGATAAACTAAATGCA
>CAZHEZ010000241.1:0-10651 GCA_964531315.1 uncultured Candidatus Obscuribacterales bacterium
GTGAACGGTAAGAAGCCTTGCCAATACCACATCCGTCCTTGCACGCCGGCCATAAACGATTTGTGGAAGTAGACACACCCCATAATCATTAGGATAATGCCGACTATCATGTTTATTTGATCTTGAGACATTGAAAAAGACCCGTGACCGCACTGGTAAGACATTGGCTGAGATGGCCAGCACTTCTAGTTTACTACGTCCGCCAAGGTGTAGGCGCAAATGCGAACGGCGGTCCCTAAACAAGCAGTAGACGGGTGGAAGCGTCCGTGACTGCGTTGAAAAAAGTGACTGCAAAGGGCTGTATCTTTGCTTCCCTTTAAGCTGGCGTTACAGCGACAGGTGCCGTCTTAGGCAGGTTTCAGCCGGTCGGATACAATAGCTGTCCTTGCCTGTCAGACGAATTTGCCGGACAGCTCAGAAGCAAGCGGTTTTTGCCTTCGGGACCGGGGGCGACCTACTACATAGATTTTGTCAGGAGACTTTTCACATGCCATCCAGATTAAAGCGCAATCAAGCGTGTGGACAATTGACCATTAGCGACGTTGAACGCGAAGTGACCGTGGCCGGATGGGTGCATGTCAGACGCGACCTGGGCGGGCTTATCTTTATCGAACTGAGAGATCAGACCGGGCGTATTCAACTGGCCGCCGACCCCAATCGCAATAAGGAAGTGCATGCCGAGCTGAGCACCTTGAAAAACGAATATGTATTGATTGCCCGCGGCAAGGTGACGCCCCGCCCGGCCGGCAGTGAAAATCGCGAAACGCCCACCGGGCTTGTGGAAATCTATCCCGACGCCGTGGAAATTTTGAACACAGCCAAACCTCTGCCCTTTAACCTGGACCAGGGTGATGCCGTCAACGAAGAACTGCGTTTGAAGTACCGCTATCTCGACTTGAGACGACCGGAGATGAACAACAATCTCAAGCTCAGACATCGGGTTACCCAGGCCATGCGCCGGTCACTGGACGGCAACGGATTCATAGAGGTGGAGACGCCTATTTTGACGAAGGCTACACCGGAAGGAGCACGAGACTTCCTGGTGCCGAGCCGGCTCAATCCAGGCAATTTCTATGCGCTGCCCCAATCGCCGCAATTGTTCAAACAAACCCTGATGATTAGCGGCATAGACCGTTACTATCAAGTGGCGCGCTGTTTCAGAGATGAAGACCTCAGAGCTGACAGGCAGCCGGAATTCACTCAGATAGATATTGAGCTTTCATTCACTGACGAAGAAGAAGTGATGGCCGTCACCGAAAAGCTCCTGACTGCCGCATTTGCTGAGACCGGTATTGAACTGAAGCCGCCCTTTGCCCGGCTTGCATACAAGGACGCCATGGAGCGATTCGGCAATGACAAGCCGGATTTGAGATTCGATCTGGAAATCAAAGACCTGACGGAAGTGGCAAAGACATGCAATTTCAAAGTCTTCAGAGAGTGCGCCGATCAAGGTGGAGTGCTGAAAGGCTTGTGCTTGAAAGGTGCGGCGGAAAAGGATCCGGTCTCGAGAAAAACACTTGATCTTTGGCAGGAAGCAGCCAAAAAGGATGGAGCCAAGGGGCTTGCCTGGGTGATCTTCGCTAAAGAAGGCACGCGTTCATCGGGTCTGGACAAACATCTAACGCCCGATGAAATGGAAAAATTGAAGTCTTTATCCGGCGCAGAAACAGGCGATGTACTCTTGCTCGTTTCCGATAAGTTTGCTGTGGCTGTCAATGTACTTGGCCGCATGCGTTTGAGACTGGGCGAGGAACGCGGATTGATCGACCAGAGCCGTCATGAGCTTCTCTGGGTGGTTGATTTTCCCCTTTTTGAATACGACGAAAAGGAAGGGCGGATGATGGCTGTTCATCACCCCTTCACTTCTCCCAATCTCGATGATGTCCAATATCTCGAATCTGATCCGGGCAGAATCCGGGCGCGCGCTTATGACATCGTCTACAACGGAGTCGAAATCGGCGGCGGGTCGATTCGTATTCACGATCAGGAATTGCAAAGCCGAGCCTTTCAGGCTATCGGCATCGATCGCCAACAGGCTCGCGATAAATTCGGTTTCTTGCTTGATGCTCTGGAATCCGGTGCACCGCCCCATGGCGGCCTGGCCCTGGGACTTGACCGCATCATCATGCTTTTGGCCGGATGCAAGTCAATCCGCGATGTGATTGCCTTTCCGAAGACTCAATCGGGCGGTTGCCTGATGACTCAGGCACCATCGGCGGCATCAGATGAGCAATTGAAAGAGATTCATATCATCACTAATCCTCCCAATGCAGGACGAAAAGAAAGCGCCAAAGAGGACCAGGTGGCATCGGCCGTTCAGTAAAACGCCAGGGGTAAACCCTGGGGTGGCGCCCGTCGCGCCATGCTAGAATGCGATTGAGTCCCAACTGTGGTGGGTCTGGTCGATTTTCGAATACCTTGTAAATCCGATTACAACACGTCTTAATTACGGAAATGATGCCGAAAGCTGAGAGAAGCACAACTCAGAGAAGCAAATCATCACCGTTGATTCGAACGGCGGCATTAGTGTCGGTTTTACTCGCATTCCAGCTGGCGCTCTCTTCCTGCGGAATTCAATTGAAGACATCGACTGAATATCTTGTTGCAGGCAACGAGTATTTCAAAATCGGTGATTACAAACACGCAGAAGAAGAATATCGACAAGCGCTCAAACAAGATCCCAAAAGCGCCACTGCCAAGAATAATCTTGGCGTTATTTTGAACGAGCTGGGCCGGTATGACGAAGCGATTGCAATTTTGCAGGAAGCGGTAAGCGCCGATCCAAAAAACTCGATTGCCAGATATGTCTTAGCCATGGCATTGACTCATAAGGGCGACTTCGATGGGGCGATGGCTCAGGCCAAGGAAGCCACCGATCTGGATCCCAAAGAGCCGCAAGCCTACAAGGCATTGGGCGATGCTGCCGTGGGCAAAGGCGACGTGATAGCGGCTGTGGAAGCGTATCGCTCCGCCACTATCGTCGATCCGACCAATGACGCCAATCACCACCGTCTTGCCGAGGTGCTGGGCCAAGCCGACGATATTGAAGGGCAGATACTGGAAGAGAATAAATCTCTGGAACTAAATCCAAGCAATCAAGATGCACGCATCGGCCTGGCCCTGGCGCATAAAAAGAAAGGCGATGCCGATCAGGCGGTAACCGAGTTGAAGAAAGTCTTGCAAGATGACCCTGACAACGAGGCTGCCAAAAAGTATTTGAAAGAAATTGAATCTGCCGGGCATTGAGCGGTCTGACAAACTTCGCGAAATTTTTTTGAAAAATGCGGCTGTAGATTGAACTTTTTGTCTGAGGCGAACGTATTAGCTAATACATAACCAAATCGATTTCCAAGATAAGGAGGTCTATATGTTCGCGCGTGTTTTCTCGGGCGGCTTGCAAGGTGTTGATGCTTACAGAATTGAGGTGGAGGTAGATTGCAGCGGAGGCATGGGGCAGATTCAAGTTGTCGGTTTGCCGGATGCGTCGGTGAAGGAGTCGCAAGAAAGAGTCAGGGCTGCTATCAAGTCCTGTTCCTTTTTGATGCCGCCAGGAAAGAAATGGGTGGTCAATATGGCTCCTGCCGACACCAGAAAGGAAGGTCCTTTATATGATCTGCCGATTGCCATCGGCATTTTGTCTTCCACCGGATTGATAGACAAGCAGCACATCTTAAAATTCTGGCTGGTTGGCGAACTCAGTCTTGATGGAGCAGTCAGAGCGGTGACAGGAATTCTGCCCATCGTAATTGCGGCCAAAGCGCATGGAGCCTCGGCAATCGTTGTGCCCGATGGCAATGCCGAAGAAGCTTCGCTGGTAGAAGGCATCAAAGTGTTTGCCGTCAGCCATCTGCTGCAGGCATGTCTTTTGATGAATGATCCTGAGAGTCTTGCCCCTTATCATTTGGATGCCCGGGCCAAATTCGAAAACAAGATTCGCCGGCGCAGACAGGTTGCTGATTTGCGTGAAGTGAAAGGGCAACCGAATGCGAAAAGGGCTCTGGAAATTGCCGCAGCCGGAAGACACAACATTCTTATGGTTGGTCCGCCCGGTTCAGGAAAGTCGATGCTTGCCCAGCGATTGCCCGGCATCATGCCACCGCTTTCCTTTGAGGAGGCGCTTGAATTGACGAAGCTGTACAGCGTGGCCGGACTAATAAGCGATCGCTCTTCACTTGTGCACGACCGGCCATTTCGTTCTCCTCACCACACTGCATCGGCAATCGGACTGACCGGCGGCGGCGCCAATCCCAAGCCGGGAGAGATCTCTCTTTCTCACAAAGGAGTGTTATTTCTCGACGAGTTGACTGAATTCCCCCGTCATCATCTTGAGACATTGAGGCAGCCGTTAGAAACAGCCAATATCGTCATCAGCCGGGCGCAGCAAACCATCACCTATCCTGCTTCCTTTCTTTTGGTGGCGGCCTGCAACCCGTGTCCATGCGGCTATCGTGGAGACAATGTTAAATACTGTGTTTGCACCCCTTCGCAGGCAGACCGATACTGGAATCGCATTTCCGGTCCACTATTAGATCGCATCGATCTACATGTGGAAGTGGCTCGATTGAAAGAAGGTGAGCTCTCGCAAGAGCCTGACGGCACTTCATCGGATGAAATCCGCAAGCGTGTTTTACAAGCGGTGGGTAAGCAAAGAGAAAGGCTGACGAATGAGCCCTTCTATTTCAATGGTCAGCTTTCTCAGAAGCATCTGGCCCAACACTGCAAAATTGACGAGCAGAGTCGTCTGATTTTGGCCAGGGCGGTTTCGCAGATGGGATTGTCGGCTCGAGCCCACGATCGTATTTTGCGCATTGCGCGCACAATTGCCGATCTCGCTCATGAAGAGAAAATCTCTTCAGCGCATGTGGCCGAAGCAATTAAATATCGCGCACCGTGCCGAGCTGGGTAAGCTCACTGTACAAAGATCCGTCTAATTTTTTCTGGCATTGAAAAAGTGCTTGTGCAGCTGCTTGATTGATTTATCAGCATCTTCATTGCTGACCACAAAACTCAAATTTATATCGGAGGCGCCGCCGGAAATCATAATAATGTTGACATTGGCGAGCGCGCTGAACACCTCGCCGGCGATACCACTCTTATCTCTGAATTGCCGTCCGACTACAGAGACAATCGAGACATCAGTGAGAATTCTCACGTCGCCCAGATCTTTAAGCTCTCTGATAATCGAGTCCAGCTCTTCAGTTCTATCCACCGTCAGTGAAACTGACACTTCGGAGGTGGCGATCAAATCAATGGAGGTGGAATGACGATCGAAAATATCAAAAACCTTTGAAAGAAAACCGTGGGCCATAAGCATTTTAAAAGAGCTTATGAAGAGAGCTGTAATGCCTTTCTTGGCAGCAATGGCGCAGATAGGACGGGTATCTTCATCGGCTCGACCGATCTCACTGTCGGCCTTAATTATGGTTCCGGGATTATCCGGACGCATCGTGTTCAAGATGCGCACTGGAATTCCTTGCTCGATGGCCGGCTTGATTGTCAGCGGGTGCAATACTTTTGCGCCAAAATAGGCAAGCTCTGCCGCCTCCTGAAAGCCAACTTCGCGGATCACTTCGGCTTCCGGGACCAATCTGGGGTCGGAGGTCATCATTCCGTCGACATCGGTCCAAATCTGAATTTCATCGGCATTCAATGCCGCACCAAATATGGCGGCACTGTAATCAGAACCTCCACGCCCCAATGTGGTCGTAACACCGTTTTCCGTGGCGCCGATAAATCCCTGCGTGATTACTATTTTTCCTTCTTTGGAAGGTTTGGCCATTTTCAGATTGGCGTTTTTCTCTACTTGCTCTGATATAGGAATGGCGCGGCCGAAAGTGCCATCGGTTGTCATCACTTCTCGAGCGTCAACCCATACACTGGCAGTGCCTTCTTGCTCGGCAATGGCGGCCACAATTTTGGACGACAAAAGTTCGCCCATGCCGGAGATGGCATCGACCGATCGTTTGGACAGTTCGCCCAGGTAGCTGACTCCCTTGAGAATAATCTCCAATTCTTCAAAATGAGAATTGAGGCTTTCCTTTACGTTCTGGGCCTTGGCTGCATTTTTGCCCAGCGCCTGGTCAATCGCTTCGTCGTGTTTTTGCCTTACCGCCTGGACTTCTGCCAGCGCTCCTTTAAGGTCGCGCGTGACGGCCCTGTCGCCTGCTTTGATCAAAGAATTGGTCACGCCGGACATGGCAGAAAGCACTACCAGCGGTGCGCCACCTTTGTGTTTGGATTTGGCGTTATTGACGATGGACAGCACATCTTGCATGCGCTCGGCAGAGCCGACCGACGTGCCGCCGAATTTCATGACCAGCATGTTTCTACTCCTGCCAGCTACAATTGCGTTGCGACAGGACTTACTTTAGCGGCTGAGCCGTGAGTCTGTATTACCTGCGGTAAATGTCAGCACCAAGGCCGCGCAGCTTATCTTCAAGATGCTCGTAGCCGCGGTCCATGTGACGCAGTCCGGTCACTTCCGTGATGCCTTCGGCGCCCAATCCAGCTATAACCAGGGCTGCTGCTGCTCTCAAGTCGCTCGATTTAACTTCGGCGCCTGTCAGTTTGGGCACGCCTTTGATGACAGCGGCATTGCCGGTCAGCGAAATATCGGCGCCCATGCGTCTCAATTCGCCAACTTGCATGAAACGGTTTTCGTAAATCGTTTCGGTAATAATCGAGGTTCCTTCAGCCAGAGCCAGTACCGACATCATCGGTGCTTGCAGGTCGGTCGGATAGCCAGGATAAGGCAATGTCGTCGTATCTACAGGTTTGATCAATTTGCCCGAAGAAACTTTGATCACGTCGGGCGCATAAATTGAAACTTCAGCACCCATCTCCTGCATTTTGCTGATTACAGAATAAAGATGATGCGGATTGCAATTGGTCAACACCACTTCGCCGGTGGTGGCCATGCAGGCAAACAAGAAAGTGCCGGCTTCCAGGCGATCAGGAATGGTGTCGATGGCAGCGCCGTGCATCTCGGAGAGTTTTACTCCGTCAATGACGATCTGGTAGGAGCCGGCGCCTGTGATTTTTGCGCCCATAGCATTGCAGAAGTCTGCCAGATTGACGATTTCCGGATCCTGGGCGGCATTTTCGATGACCGTCTGCCCTTCGGCAAGTACGGCTGCCAGCATGATGTTTTCAGTAGCGCCGTTGGAGGGGCGATCCAGATAGATTCTCGTGCCGACGAGTTTTTCGGCAGTGGCGTGCACATAACCATGCTCGCACCAGATTTCTGCTCCAAGGGCTTTGAGACCGCGCTCATGCAGGTCAATCCTTCTTTCGCCGATAGCACATCCGCCCGGCAGAGAAACCTTCGCCTGGCGGCAACGGGCGACCAATGGACCCAAGACTACAAAAGACGCTCTCAACTGGCTGACCAGCTCGTAAGGAGCTTCAAAGTCAGTGACATCTGTGGCGTCGATAATCACTTCATCGGTGCCCACTGTGACTTTGGCGCCCAGGGTGCGGATGACGTCGGCCATCATATGGACGTCGGTCAGGTTCGGTACATTGCGTAATACCGAAACGCCTGGTGCCAGAAGGGCTGCTGCCATCATTTTAAGAACGGCGTTCTTGGCGCCCGATATCTTCACCTCGCCGTTCAACGGCTTGCCACCACGAATGATGATGCGTTCTTCGGATTCTTGCGGACCTTGTTTGGTCGGAGGATCTAGTCTGGAAATATGTGGTGTCATTCTTTTTAGTGCCGCTTCTAGGGAGTTGCCGGGATTCGGGATTCTTATTCCTGGTCTTCTGCGCTCCACTCCAAAGACGCAAAGGACCGTATCGATATGTTGTGTGGGTGCCGAAATCCGATTAGATATTTGCGGGGGTTCCAGATCTGTATTTTGCAAATATCGGTCGGTCACCAGTGCGCGATAATGCGCCTCTGTACTTACTTTACACCGCTAAGGTAAGCCGGATGTTAACCTAGTGGCTAAATTGTATTTGGTATAAAAGTTCGTTAGTCTGTGCTTCTTTCTCGCTTTCCGTCCGCCCCGAAAAGTTTCGAAACAGTAAGAATGGCTTCCCGTCACGATTTCCATGGATGTTAAACTGGTGTTAATTTATTTTGTCAAGCAGACTTACACAATTGCATGGTCTGCGTTTTGCCGGTCACAAAGAGGCTGGTTCGTTGTCGGCGCCTCGCTTCTTCTCTTGTCAGCTTGCTCAATGGGCGAAGAGGTCAAGCGAATCCAGGCTGTCAATGAGATGGAAAAGGAGCGCGCCCAGTCTCAATCGACGGACTTGACCGGTGAACAAGTATTTATTCGCAGTTGTAACACTTGCCATCCTCGCGGTCGGGTCGGACTGGGGCCAGCCCTCGATCAATTGAACGAGCACTTCCCGGACGACGTTCAACTGAAGCGCTTCATCCGCATGGGTAAAGGCGTGATGCCGGCTCAAGGCAAGGATGCAGTCAATGACGTCGAACTGGACAATCTGGTCAAATATCTGCGCGCATTGCCTAAACCATAGGCGTCTTGCCCATGTCTGCGGGCTGGGCGTGCCGGACTTCAGCCTGAACTGACCAGCATCTCCAAAACCCAGATCAGGGCTATGGAGAATAAAACCACAATGACGATGCGCGAAATCAAATGCGGCCCGGACATTACGATCGGATCGATTGGGCAGTATTTGACGAAGGAATTCGGTATCTTTTCGCGCTCCGCCAGATATAGAGAAGAAATAAGCATCGGCCAGACGCGCTTGCCGTCCTGCGTCAGCTTATATATGACGATCACTAATTCCGGACTTATATACAGCTGGACGACTTGATCCCAGTTGACTGTTTTGCGTTGCGGCCAGTAAGTGCCGCGATATTTAATGCCGTGCCGGCTGAGCTGCAGGCTGGAGGGGCTGATGTAGGGGCGCAGACCGACAAAGATGGCGACCAGGGCGATGGTGACGAAGAAGCCCTCAACGTTGAAGAGCATTTTCCAATTGCCGGCCTCGACTAGCTTGCTCCACAGAAACTTAGCCAGACCAAGATAGGCAGCCGCCAGAATCACACACATTGCCAATTCCGTAGGATCGCGATTTTCTACGTAGTTGTCTTGCGAGTCTTCTAACTGATCTGATTGTGGTGCATTCGACATGCCGGTATAAAGACCGATCTTGCAATTGCAATTAGTAACTGACTAAAGAGTAAACTAAATCGACTGTTTATGTCGATTCCTAATTCTAGCAATATCCCAATATTTCTAAGATCGCTCACCGCCTAGCTCAGGCTCCGAAGAGTTCTTCGCGGGCCTGTTTGGCTTTCTCTTGCAAAACCTTGGGGCTGGCCGTGGCGATCTGCTCGCTCAAGGGCGCCACCGCTCGATAAAACTCTTGATCGAAGGCCCGGGTGCGGACGACAACCGGCATCGGCACTGCGTAGCCCAGAACCAGGGCTTGCTGCTTGGGATCGAGCTGCGACAATACGGTGCGCAGAGTTTGGCTGCCCGATACGCCTGTGAATACGGCTTCAATATCTTTGTCATCATTGAGCAGCGCGGTCACCCGGGTGCCGATCTGGCTCAAAATTTCCGGATCGATGCCGGACGGTCTTTGGTCGACAATCAATAAGGTCACTGAGTACTTGCGCATTTCGCGGGCGATAATACCGAATATGGTTTGCTTGGCCACCGCCGGTGCCAGAAATTTGTGCGCTTCTTCGATGACGATCATCAGTTTGCGCGGCGCTTCAACGTGTTCAGGGTCGGCTTGATAGACTTCCGAGCGGCGCACATATTCGGAATGTATGCGTCTGGTGATGATATTGGTGGCGAGCATGTAGGAAAGCAGGTTATTCTGGCGGCCGAATTCTAAAACCACATGCTTGCCGGCTTGAATATAAGAGAGAATCTCGTCCATGTAATTATGCGAAACCCGCGGTTTCAAATATGGTGTCTTTTGCACCACGGTGTTCAGCCTGCGCTGCAAGGTTTTCAGCGCGGTGGGATGGCCTTTGTGAAACTGGCAGAACTCTTCAATTTCTTCGCCGGACATATCGAGCAGAGTGGCAATCCAGTCGGCACCCATTTTTTCCCGCACGATATAAGCGTTTTCCACGGTCGCTTCCGAAAGGGCCAGCTCTACCTTTAAAAGATCGAGGTCTTCGATTTCAATCTGGTTGTAACCGATATATAGCTCATGTGCATCGGGCAGACCGCGGGCGCGGGAAGACTCTTTGTCCAGGCTGAAGACGATTACGTCGCCGCCGAAAAGTTGTTTTAGACCTTTTACTCTGGGTGCCGATTTGCTTTCCGACATGGCTTGCCAGCCATATTCGTTGTGCATGTCGAAAACCAGAACCGAAGCGATGTCTTTGCTAATCACTCCGCAAAGAAAAATGCGGGTGAGAAAGGACTTGCCGGTGCCGGATTTGCCGAAAATCCCGTTTGACCTTTCGATAAAACGGTCCAGATTGACGCAAATCGGAGTTTCCATGTTGAGCGGTTTGCCCACATTGAAATATGAGTTGTGGCGGTCGTTTTCGTCCTCTTCTCCAAAGACCAGGGCGAAGTCGCTTTTGGTCGCTTCGTAAACTGGAGAGAAGTGACTGGGAATCGTTTTTACCGGCCTCAGTCCGGATTCGCCAGAATCAGGCTCTGCCTGGGCGCCCGAAATTTTTTCCAGCATCAGCATCGGCTGC
>CAZHEZ010000242.1:0-10620 GCA_964531315.1 uncultured Candidatus Obscuribacterales bacterium
TCGCCGGCGACTATTCAAAACTCGGGCGCGCTGCTGCCGCAGTCAAGTTTCTCGAGGAGTCATACACGGCTCCTGAGGCTGGACTGAAACCGCTTGCCTATGCGGTTGTCGGCAATGATCCCATGGTCTTTTGGGGTTAGGCATTGCAGTTAGTTATAGCGAAATAGAGAGGACATAACCATGGATTTTCCAACAATGAGTGAAGCCGAAAGGAAAAAAACTCTGCCGTTCTGTGACACGGAGGAGGATATTCTCAACGCTTGCCTGGAATACGAAAAGGCAGCACTTAAGCGTGAAAAAGAAGCGGAAGATTTAAGCCGTTTTCTTGTCAGGCAGATAGTCGATGACCTCTTCGTCAAATGCCAGGGGTTCATTCCGACCGTGGCAATTGAATGTGCGGAGACGCTCTCGCTGCAATGCTCGTCCGAGGACCTCCAAAGGTACTTGCTTCGGGCGTTGAGTGAACTGGCAAGAAATACGAACTATGACTCTTACGTGTTCCATAAGCAGGTGAGTTGGAATTTGAGTCACTAGTGCTTCCAATTTAGCGCTCGAAAACATTCGATAAGACAACCCCAAACGCAGGTGCCGAGAAAGTCGGCAGCTGTGTTTTTTTATAAGGAAAAACGAAAATGAAAATGATTACTGCACAAAACGGCGGGCTGCCCGATGCAGCCCTGGAGTTGACCCTCTACGCAGATGAGCTGGAAGGCGCATTGAATGAAGCCGTTCAGGCTGAAATTGAATCTCACCAGGAGTACGGATTCTATGTTCCGACCCGTCAAGAACTTTTGGACACGACGGGAGATTACTTTCTCCATCTTCTGACCGAGCGGGAGTAAACACTTGGCGCGCGTATGGGCGCGCAGTTTAAGTAGAGAGCGCGAACAACACAGCCGGCCATTGCCGGCTGTTGTTCTTTTTTGAGGTGTTAAATGAGAACGTTTTACAGATCATTGGCAAAAGCAATGCCGTGTCCACTACTGAAGTCCGAGTTGCCTGCCATCGTTGGCAAAGAGCTGAAGTATCACGATGACTGTCTCTGTCACATGCTTACGATTGCATTGAAAGAACAGGCGGATGTCCGCAAAACCAAATTTGCTGAGTACGGTCGCAAGTGTTTTGGATTGAAGAATTTCAAGCGCGTTGTTGAGGCAGGAAAACTTCCCAGTCTCAGAGACTTGATCTCAATGGCTTCGGCAATCGGGTTGACGGTTGTATACAAAAACTATCCGTACAAGGGATCGGGTGCCCGCGCCGGGCGCGACTTCCATTTCGCAGACGTGCTGGACGAGCAGCTGTTTATTTCGTTTCTTTCTGGTCTCTCTTTCGATCGTTATGTAAATTGCGACAGCCAGGAGATGATGCAAGTTCGTATTGAAATCATGGAAAGGCTGACTGAGCATCGCCCTCGTTTTGACTGGCCGACATTGATCAAATACTCGGCGGCCTGCGGCTACCAGTTCAATATTTTTCTGGTAGCAAAGAAAGCCAATGATGGCTGTTTCACGCCCAATCATTCTGCGGACCACGAATCGCCAGCGAAAGAAGAAATTCGCAAACAGGAAGAGAAGTGGTGGGTAGACAAAGAAACCAACAAAGAAACCAAGAAAGAGAACGATAAAGAGTATCAAGCTCTGCTTCGTCGCCTGGATTATCCTGCGTAGGGTTCGAAACGGGCATAGCGCCTAAGAAAAAAGCCAGTGGACTTTGCTCCCACGGCTTTCTTCTTTTTTGCTGCTACAACTAAAATAAATAGTAGAAAGCTGGAATAAAAGAACTGGGGCGGAAATTTGCTTTCGCATCCCAGTTCATAAGCAGCCGATTTGTGGAACCGAAGTTGCCGTCAGACAACTTCGATTCGTTTAATCGCTGTTTTTCGCGTTTTGACGCAGAAGTCCACGAGCAGCAAGGGGCTTGGTTTTCTCTGCGTTTAGAGCTTGGCGCTCTTCAGAACCATGAGTTTTTCCTGGCTCATTTCGTGGGCGCTGTAGGCGATGCCACCCATGCCGATACCGGATTCTCCGCGGCCGCCGAAGGGCATCCAGTCGACGCGGAAGGCGGTGTGGTCGTTGACCATCACGGCGGTGGCGTTGAGCTGTTTGACTGCATGCAGTGCGACGTCGATGTCCTTGGCGAACACCGCAGCCTGGAAGGCCAGTGGCAGACCGTTGGCCTGCTTGATGGCCTCATCGATGTCCTCGTACGAATAGAGGCAGACGACCGGGCCGAAGACTTCGTCGGTGGAAACCTTGGTGTCGAGCGGCGGATTGAGAAGCACTGTCGGCTCGTAGTAGGTGGGCGCAATCACTTTGCCGCCGCACAAAAGCTTGGCGCCGGCTGCAACTGCTTCTTTCACCCACTGATCGATGCGCGTCACTTCGCCCTTGCGAATCAGCGGACCAACTTCGGTGTCCTTCGATTTCGGATCGCCGACTTTGAGCGCTTTTACCCGGGCGGTGATCAGACTGGCGAATTCATCCATGCGCGAGGCAGGCACGTAGATGCGCTTGGTGGAAACGCAGACTTGCCCGGCATGGTAGAAAGCGCCCTTGGTGAGCGGTGCGATTACATCGGCGAAGTCAGCCGAGGCATCTACGATTACAGGAGCGCTGCCGCCGTGTTCGAGAGCGACGCGGGTTCCGGCTGCCAGCTTGGAGCGCAGGTACCAACCAACTCGAGCCGAGCCGATGAAAGACAGGTAGCCGACGCGTTTGTCGGTGGCCAGCTTCTCGGAGTTCTTGTTGTTGACGATCAACACCTGGCACCATTCTTTCGGCAAACCAGCCTCATGAAGCAGTTTGACGAAGGCGATGCAAGAACGCGGTGTATTGGCCGCCGGTTTGATGATGACCGGGCAACCGGCTGCAATAGCCGGGATCACCTGATGAACGATCAGGTTGATCGGGTGGTTGAACGCGGAGAGAGAGACGACTACACCGATTGGCTCACGGAAAGTGAAAGCCATTCGATTGGTCGAAGCCGCCGTCAAGCCCATCGGAATCTCGCCGCCATGCATGTTCTGAATGGCGTCGATACCGAGCTTGACGCCCTGCGCCGCTCTGTCGATTTCGACGACTGTGTCGTTGTAAGGCTTGCCGCCTTCCTCCACAGCCGTATCGATCAGGCTCTGGCGGTTCCGTTTGAGCAGGTCCGCTAGTTTCTCCAGAATGGCGATGCGCTGATGCGGAGGCAGCCATTTGTTGTGATCTTTATGCAGAGCGCTTGCCGTCGCCAGTGCGTTTTCCACGTCGTCGGCGTCGTTCATCTCGAGCGTTTCGATCAGGCTCCCATCATGCGGAGAGCGCACCTCCAACCGCTCGCTTGCCGGCTGTTTCTCCTTCGGTGCCGTCAGATAGGCGGCGTCGAGATCGACGAGCTTGAGTCTCTCGCCTGTCGTGTAGTCGATCGGCACATCGATGATATGCACACCTTTGGAGCCCAGGCATTCCTTCAGCATGGGCAAAAGGTCCTGGGTGCGTTCGATGCGATGACCGTGCGCGCCGTGCGCGGCAGCCAGAGCCACGAAGTCCGGATTCTTGAAGTCGAGCCCGAAGCTTTCCTGCTTGTTCTCCGCCTGTTTCCACTTGATCATGCCATAGGCATTATCATTCAGGATTACGACCACCAGGTCGAGATTGAGGCGGATGGCTGTTTCCAGCTCTTGCGAGCTCATCATGAAGCCGCCGTCTCCGCAGACTGCCAGCACCTTTTGCGAAGGCGCAATCAGCTTGGCGGCAATTGCCGAAGGCAGACCGGCGCCCATGGTGGCAAGCGCATTGTCGAGCAAGAGCGTATTTGGACCATGGGCGCGGTAATTGCGCGCGAACCAGAGCTTGTAGAGCCCATTGTCGAGCGTGACCACGCCGTCAGACGGCATCGCTTCGCGCACATCGGACACCAGTCGCGACGGCACGATTGGGAAATTTTTGTCGGACGACTGCAGCTCGATCAGCTTGTCGCCGTACTCCTTCACTTTCATGAAGGGCGCAAAATCCCAGTCTTTCGAGACATCGATATTCTTGGACAACTCGAGCAGCGCATTGGCGATGTCGCCAATCACTTCATGCTGCGGAAAGTAGACGTCGTCCACTTTTGCCGAGAAGAAGTTGACGTGCAGCACCTTGGCTCCGCCGCGTTCCATGAAGAAAGGCGGCTTCTCGACTACGTCATGGCCGACATTGATGATCAAGTCGGCTTTGGCGATGGCGTGATGCACCAGGTCATGATCGGAAAGCGCTGCCGTGCCCAGATAGAGCGGGTTGCGTTCGTCGACGACTCCGACACCCATCTGCGTGTTGACAAAGGGAATGCCGGTCTTGGTGACGAAATCGAGCAGCGCTTTGCGGGTGCGCTTGCGGTTGGCGCCGGCGCCGACCAGTACCAGCGGATGAGACGCCGCCGAGATCATGGCGCAGGCAGTGGCGATGGCGGTCGGGTCCGGATAGGGGCGCATCGCCTGGTGGATTGAGAACGGCTTTTCGTTGTCGCTCACTTCCTCAGCGGCAATGTCCTCAGGAAGCTCAATGTGCACTGCGCCGGGGCGCTCCTCGGCAGCGACGCGAAAAGCTTCACGGACGATGGAGGGAATGCGAGAGCCGTCCACGATTTGGTGCGTGAACTTGGTCAGGGGGCGCATCATGCCGACGACGTCGACAATCTGGAATTGCCCCTGCTTGCTCTTTTTGATCGGCTTCTGCCCAGTGATCATCACCAGTGGCATACCGCCGAGCTGCGCATAGGCAGCGGCTGTAACCAGATTGGTGGCGCCGGGGCCGAGAGTGGAAAGACAGACACCGGGCTTGCCGGTCAGGCGTCCATAAGTGGCAGCCATAAAGCCTGCCGCTTGTTCGTGCCTGGTCAGGATCAGCTTGATCTTCGACGTTCTCAGTGCTTCCAGGAAATCGAGATTTTCCTCTCCTGGAATGCCGAAGATATATTCAACGCCCTCGTTCTCGAGAGCTTTGACAAAGAGTGTTGACGATTTCATGCGGTCTCCTTGCGATTTCGATGAAGATCTCTGGTCAAACTTCGAGGAATTTTCTCGGCTGGTTTTGCTGAGTTGTTCGCTGAGTTTTTTCAGAGGTCTTGCGGATGAAACGGCTTGAGAGTCGTTCCTTGGTTGGAATTAGTAAGATACAGATGCTGTGCTGGTTGGGTTTGCGAGTTGAATGGGCTGCGAAAAACGGGATTTGTTGTAGTTGATAGAGGACTGCAATCTTTCAAAGCCTGTAGGCTTATTTCAAGCTAGAAGCCGTAATTGTATTTCACACTGAAGCACTATGATCGCTTATACATAAACACTAAAATTCCGCACAGGCAGGCAATATTTACGTTTTGGTCTATTTTGTGTTGTCAAAGGTGTGGATTGTTGACGCGGGCTGAGTGAGCGACGCTAGCGCTTGAAATCCGGTATTCGCCCCTAAAGTTCTCCCAGTGAAAAACCGTCTTCACTCTTGATCAGCGGGCGAAACTCCTGGACAACCGGATCGTAGATATAGACCATGCCTGAATCGATTTCATAAGTCCAGGCGTGCAGTTCAAGCTCTCTTTTCATGACGCGTTTGGCAATACAGGGCAAGGTGCGCAAGTGTTCGATTTGCACCAGTACATTCTCTTGAATGGCAATATTGAGGACGGTTTCGAAGTCTTGTTCGTGGTAGTTTTCATCGAGAATTCGCTTTGTATCTTGCGCGTGTCTCAACCAGTGTGCCACCGCCGGTAGTTCGGCCAGAGTTTCCGGTTTTAGCAAACCTTTGATGGCGCCGCAGTGCGAATGACCGCAAACGACAATGTCTTTCACGTTGAGCGCATTGATTGCGTATTCAATCGACGCTTCTTCCCCGCTCCAGACACCATAAGGCGGAACAATATTGCCGGCGTTGCGTATGACGAACAAATCTCCGGGGGCGCTGCTGGTAATCAAGTTTGGCACTACTCGTGAGTCTGAGCAGGTTATGAAGATTGCGTCTGGACTTTGCCCCTTGCTCAAAAGGTCGAAAAAGTCCTGGTTGATGGAATGAATCTCGGATTGGAATTGGTGCAACCCGTGCAATAGTTTTTCCACTTTTATCTGTGACCTGTTATATCTGAAGACATCGGTAGCATCATACTAATTGGCTGGTGTCTTTTGCTGCGTAAAAACTGTCCCGCCACCATCGAAAACAAAGCCTGTAACAAAAAAACGCTACTGTTCCAGCCAATGCCCCAGAGACAGCTGCTTTTAGCACTATCTTGTGAAACGCAGCTGCGTTTTGAATCGCGCGCGTGCACTTGAAAAACTCTCTGGCAACTTCGCTTGTCTCTGCCCACAAAAGGATAAGAAAAAGGGAGCGCGTTGAGCTTCTATCCTATCCTCACTCGCCATATTTGACTAATGTCTTGGCAAGTGCGTATGTATTTTTCATGTTTTCAGGTTTGGTTTTGAAAGTGTCTAACAAGACATTTGCTTGCCAGGACTGAGCGGCTGGGCTGTCAGCGCCGGTGTCCGGGGGCACAAAAATCAATTCTGGCTTTTTGTTAGATTTTCTCGATCAAGTCTCACAGAAAATTTTGTCAGACAAAATCCAGAAAATCTAACAAGCTGCCAGATTCGATTTTTGACCCACTCGCAAAACCCGAAAACCATTATTGGCTAGGCGTATTGGACTTCCGCCCCACTCCAGATTGCGTCCCAATTTTTGCCTTAATAATACTAGAAGATATAGCAGAGTTGGGCACTAAAGAAACGGTCGAAACCATCAGGGTTTTAAACCCCGATAGAGTCGACCGCTTCCCAATCATTTCAGCCTGTTTTCAGTCGCGGATGCAGCTGCTCATTGCTGAACGATTGTGGCGGTGCGGGTCTCGGTGTCGATGTCGACAACGATGACGGTGGGCACCACCTTGTAGCCTTCGTCCGTGCTGGCGGCGTTGATGCAGAGAGTGGAATTGACCATCTCGTCACCGCGCCCGCTGTGCACGTGCCCGAACACATGGAGGATCGGCGAGATCTCTTCCATGCGCCAACGCAGCTGTGCGCAACCGACCTGTTCGCCCCGCGGCCAGACCATGTCGCGCACCGTGTTTGGTGGCGTGTGCGTGATCAGCACATCGACGTCTGCGGGAATGGCAGTCCACTTTGCCTTCAGCTCGAGCGAGCCGCGAGGCAGGTTGAATGCCCAGTTCCGATACTCCGGCTGCCAGGGGCTGCCGTAGAATTTGACGCCGTCGATGACGATTTCCCTGTCTTCAAGGTACGTCGCTGCCGTCAGTTCGGCTATCGCCTCTGCACGCTGGCGCTCGAAAGGCCAGTCGTGATTGCCGGGGACAACCAGTTTGTGTTTGTGCGGAAGCTTCTGCAACTGGCTGTTGAAGGCTGTGATTGCCTTCAGCTTCTTGCCGCGCATCATGTCTCCGCTGTGGATAAAGACGTCTCCATCCGGGATCACCCACTTCGAGAGCGGGTGATGATGTGTATCGCTCATCAGCACGAGCCTCAGTTTCATAGGGTGTCCTCCTTGTTATTAACTCTGACTGCGGCAGCCAGGGTGCTGCCGCAGGAACTGCGCGCGGACCGCAGATGCACACGTGCGCACCTGCGATCTACGCGCATGAATGTCGGTTTAGTGCTCCGCGGTCTAGTTGTGACCGCGCACTGGTCCGATTACTTGCGGCCGGTCGTCCAGTTGAAGCCGAAGCCGTAGTGGGCGTCGCAGTCGCGGTGGCCGGCGAAATACTGCTCTTCCTTGGTGAGCGAGATCTGACCGTCCTTGACGGAGACCTGCGCCAGGGCGCAGAAGGTCTTGCCGCTCTTGGAGTTGTTCAGGTCGAGCGTCACGGTCTCGCCGCCGTTCACCTGCATCGTCACGCGCGTGTTGAGCGCGGCGAAGTCGGACGAACCTTCGTAGAAGTAGGCGAAGAGAACGACGCGCTTGATGCGGTCGGGGCGCAGGATCTCGAGGTTCTCGCCGTCGGCCGATTCGCCGCTGCGGTCATCCTTGTCGAGCTGGATGAAGGGGTCCTGGGTGCGCGAGCCGAAGAGGTTGCCGAGCGCCTGAACGACGCCCTTGCTGCCGTCGACCAGCTCGTACATGCAGCCCAGATCGAGGTCCTGTTGCTGCGCATCGCTGCTGCCGCCGCCGAAGAATCCGCCGAGGAATCCGCCGGACTTCTTGGCCGCTGCCGCTGCCCACTTGAGGTTGACTTTGATGTTCTGGGCAGCGTCCTTCTTGAGGCTGACCTTGTGCGAATCGCCGGACTTGCTGAGGTTGATGGCCATTGTGCTTTCTCCTTTTGGGATGAAACTCGAACTTGGTTTTGGTGATTGCTCACCGGGTTTGATAGAACTCGCCGGGATTGGTCGAGTTCACAGAAAAAACTTGATTGCACCGGAACGGCACTGCCGGTAAAAACCTGGTGCCATTCCGGTGCATACCGTTTCGTCGAAGTACGGTTCAAAAACCTCGCTGTTCGTCGAACTTCACGGTTCCGTAGAACCTCGCTGTTCGTCGAACCTCATGGTTCCAAGAACCTTACGGCTCGTGCGGCTCCGGCGCCGGAATCTTCTTGACCGGTGCATCGGCCGGCATCGGCTTCAACATGTCGGCAGGCAGAGGAATGGTGCTGCAGCCTCTGTCCTGCGGGTACATGATTTTCTTCACTTCCTTGCCGAATTGAGCGTCCTGCCAGATCTCCTCGCGCAAGCAGCCCGCATCGGTGTAATACGAGACCTTGACGGAGTGAGACTTCTCGGTGGGCAGACCGTCGAGCGATTCGTAGGTGAAGCTGGGGACGAGCGTAGTCACCTTATCACCCGTCTTGAACCAGAGCTTCCAGTGCTCCTTTTCCTGGTCGTCGATGACGGCGATGGAGTAGAGCTGCCAGACGCTAGGCGCGCCTTTCACGGCTTCTGCCGTGTTGGTGCGCAGCCAGTACTGCATGTACTTCGGCACACCGTTCTCATAGTGGAAAACGGTCAATGACGAGTTCTGGACGAGATACTTCTCGATGATCTTGCCGCCCGGAGCATAGGAGATCGTCGTGTAGTTGAACGAGTCCTCGATGATGTCCGACTTGGGATCGTCGGAATTGGGGTAGAACTCCGTCTTGCGCTTCGTGGAGAAGTTGCGCATCGAGTACTTGAGCTTGTGACCGTCTTCAGAGTACGTCGTTTCCTCGATACCGTCTTTGGTCTTCTGCCCGAGATAAGCAAGCTTGCCGTTGTCTCGAACGATGCGCTGGAAAAGACCCTTGCCGTCGGCACCGATTATGGAGCGCGACTGCTCGGTTTGACCGCCGGCGAAATAGGTGAGAATCAGGTAGGAGCCGTCGGCCTGACGATTGCCGACGCGCTGTCGTGAACCGTCCGGCCAGAAAGCGGTGTCGTCCATGTAGGTGACACCGTCAAGTCCGATGGAAGCCTGCCACTTGAGCTGCTTGGGCTTTCCCGGAAGCTGCTTGTAGTAGACCTCGCGATGCTGCATCGTACCGTTGTCCCGGTACAAGTCCTGCCCCGTTTCGCCGTTTTTGAAGTCGATGTCGGCGTCTTTGGGGAGAAGCAGGTCGGCAGAAAGTTCTGTCACCCGCTGATCGATACCCTGGCTGCCTGTGGGCAGCGCGACGGAATGCGGGACGCGGTTCGGAAAGGCTCCCTGGGTCAGGTCGCCATTGTTCGCACCCTGCAAGGTTGCCACTGCTACACCGCCCAAAAGGACAGTGAGAGCGGCAATAGTCAGTATTGATTTCATGAGAGACTCCCGTGAGTCTAGAGTTGCAATAGGCGGGCACCGAGTTTTCACCTGGCGTCCGCCACGTTTTGCGTCACAGTCACATAGAGTGGCTGCATAAGAACTTCGCGTCAGAATCCTGAACCCCACCAGGCAGACCTTTCGTGATCATTGGTGATCTGTTGCGCAGTTCTTCAGTAGTCGGCAACGCTCCATTCGCGGTTGCGATAGACGATGTGTTGCGTGCGTGCGGAAAAATGCCTGGGTTTTGGTTTGTGTAGGGTTATGGGTATGGGGTTAGAGATCTGAAACCTACACTTGGTAAGAGCTTATTCAAAGCCTCTGTACAGTGATGTAAAGATATAAGTAAATCGCTCAATCTGACAACTGATGCGCCTCTAGAGGCTTTCCTAAGTGCAACTTATTTTGCATGCAATAGCTCTTTACAAGATCTGCATCCCATCTGGTTCGTACAGCTTGCGCTGGGTTGACTCCGAGAGGGAAATTGGCAGGACTGGAGTAACGCTGATCCGTCTGCGGTTTAGACGCCCTTAATCGAAGGTCGCCGTCACAATAGATGAAACAGCCCATCCAGACTGGTTTTTTGTGAATTCGTTTTCACAATGCAGGCGCAGTTGAGGGCTGGAGTTAGAAGCGGCAGTCTTGGTTTGCACCGTCAGGCATTGGCGCAAGACACTAAAGCGTCACCAGAAAACCGAGAAAGTCGCAAGAAACAATTGATACTACGGGCGGTGTGCATCTCGATCGCGCCGCACTAGTCTGCATTCGATGAGTAGTTGATAATGGACACCTCAGCTACTCTTCCTCTTTTGTCGCCTTTGCTGTTGATGGCTCGATTTGCATAGACTGTTTCGATGCGAAACTCTGAGTAGAGTTCGCGAATCAATGGTGT
>CAZHEZ010000243.1:0-10585 GCA_964531315.1 uncultured Candidatus Obscuribacterales bacterium
AATGAAGGCTGTGACGCGGCAGCATCGGCAGGAGAGGGCGGGACCTGGGGCTCATAAGGATTCGCCTCCAACGGTCCGGACGAGGTATTTACCGCAGGTTGCTGCTGCACATCAGTTCCTGTCGCCATCGCTTCTGGTGGCATTGCAGACCCCTGTCCGTCCGGTGTCTGCGCGGCTCCCGGCGGTGTGGCTGCACTTTCTCCTGCCGGTGCCGGTGCTGCTTCGGGGGGTGCGCCTGCGCCTTGGCCTGCTGGTGCCGGTGCTGCTTCTGCTGCTGGTGGGGCACCGCCTAATTTCGATGATTCGGCGGCGCCAAGAACCTCAGCAGTTTGAATAAGATCAGTCAAAGCAGCGCGAAATGCCTGCTGATCTTCTGGCTTATCCATTAAGTGTCCGGAGGTGCCCAATTCCAAAACTTTGTTCAATGAGCCTTGCAGATGTTGCTCGAGTTGAGCTACTGCTGCCTCGGGGGTTGCTGGCTGAGCTTGTCCAGCAACATCACCGGGATTTAAAGCTTGCGGCGTTGCTGAAGCGTCCATCGGCAGTGGTCCACCTTGAGGCATGGCAGCGTTATCCTGGGGTTGCGCCATAGCTTGCTGTGAGCCTGTGGCATCTATGGGTTGTGGCGCGTCCGGTTGAATTGAAAGAGGGTGAAGCCCGTCAGGCGTCGTCTGTCCAGGTGCGAATGTCTGATTGGCAAAAGCTGTGCTATCACCGTTGATTCCGGCCGCAGGCGGGTTTGAATATGCCGAGTCAAAAAACTTGCTATAGGCTAATCCTTGCCCATTCTGGTCCACTACCGGTGGTGCTGCAATAGTCGAATCTCCAGGATAACTTGTGGCCATGGGTTTACCTCGCCTGTTGGACTTTTTTAGAATCCGTTATTGTGCCGAATAATGTCTCGAGTCGTCGCTGCGTGCGAGCCTTGAGTACTCCAAATCTATAGAATGCGACCGGTATTAATCCGGAATAATCTGTGTCAATTTTGTTTCAGCCGTGTTGACAATGCGAGTGGCGAGCGCCGACTGAATCGCAGTCGGCGCCTTTGCCTCTCTTAGCCTTCGGAATCCTTCAATCTACCTCCCATCTTCCCCGGCATCACTACTATTGCCTTGTGGTTTCCTTCCACCATGCGTCCGAGATCGCAATCAATGTATGGAGGATCTTCGTCTCTATTTCTCAATTCTCCAAATTCCTTCGCCGCACTGCGGGCGCCACCGTGAAATGCATCACGATCGGCAGTATCGGCATCTGCAATTTTCCCAAGCAGAACAGCATCATCCACACCACTTGCTCCACCGCGAGAGGCAAAGACTTCGGAGATCCCCCTGGCCACGTCACATAGATTTAAGCCTGAGTGCCTGCCGGCAAATCCTCCATGTCCAAAGTGGGTATCCCCATCTTGATCGATGGTGATATTGAGATTGTTTATGTTAATGTCCACATCGTGGTCTCTATTCTTGCCATGTCTCTCGCCCAGGTTATCATCGTGATTTTGCCACATAGTAGAATCTCTCCCTCGTTTAAAGGCGACTGACAAAACACAGGCAATATCGATTGCCGGTTTTTAAAATCTCGGCCCTGGTACGGGCTGGTTACACCGTATTCGCACTGAGCGAGTAAATCCGGAAAAATTTGTGAGTTTTTTGTTTACGCCGGCAATTTCGAAAATATGAAGCTTGACCTGATCGCGCGGCAAGCCTCACCCTTCAGGGCGGGGAAGGATAGCGCGGCGGGCGTAGCCCGCAAAAAATAGCTTGCGGAATTACAAATTCCTGCTACCGTATATATGTATGGCTTCCTTTCTCAACGCCAGTCACCGTGCGACTGGCGCACGGTGATGGCATGAATCGGTTGCAGACATTTAAATTCAAACTGAATCTGCTACCAGAGCAGGAAAGGAAAGCTGCTCGTTTTGCAGGCTGCAAGCGTTTTGTTTTCAACAAGGCTCGGGCAATTCAGATTGAGCTAATCGAGAAAGGAGAAAAGATATTGGGATATGCAGAACTCTGTAAGAAACTCACGGGTTGGCGCCACAGCGAAGAGACTTCGTTTTTAACAGAAGCTCCGACTCATCCCCTTCAGCAAGGTCTCAAGGATCTCGACAGAGCATTTACGAATTTGTTTGAAAAGCGAGCGAAATTTCCGCGATGCAAAAGAAAAGGAATGGGCGATAGCTTTCGCTATCCCGATCCCAAACAATTCCGACTAAATCAAGCGAATAACCGCATGTTCTTGCCGAAATTAGGATGGGTTAGATATCGCAAGAGTCGTGAAGTGATTGGCACAGTGAAGCAAATCACTGTTAAAAGAGAAACAGATGGCTGGTACGCATGTATTCAGACGGAACAAGAAATGCAGGTTCCACTTCCACGCTGTGGTAGCGCAGTAGCGATCGATGTTGGTGTCGCTTCATTTGCCACAATGTCAGATGGAACTATATATGCTTCTCCAATAAACTTCAGAAAGGTGGAAAAGAAAATTGCAGAGGAGCAAAGGAAGCTGGCTAAAAAGAGAAAAGGAGGAACCAACTGGTGCAAACAGGTGACTAGGCTTCGCAAACTGTACAGAAAGATATTCAATGCTCGCAAGGATTTTCAGCACAAGTCTTCGACAACTATCAGCAAAAACCACGCCATAGTTGTTGTAGAAGATCTCAACATACAAGGCATGAGCGCTTCGGCCGTGGGAACAGTAGAAACTCCCGGCAAAAATGTAAAAGCAAAATCCGGACTAAACAGGTCAATACTCAGTCAGGGATGGTCGGAGTTTTTTAGGCAACTGGAATACAAGTTGAGCTGGACAGGTGGTGTTCTAATAAGAATTCCTTCACACAATACAAGTAATCGATGTGCAAAATGTGGCTACACGTGCAGCGAAAATAGAACCAGTCAAGCTAAATTCAGCTGCATTGCCTGCGGACATTCTGCAAACGCTGATTTCAATGCAGCACAAAACATATTGGCGGCGGGGCTCGTCGTCATAGCCTGTGCAGAGAATCCAATGGGAATCTCGTTGAAGCAGGAACCCACCGTGTCGGCAAGTGTTCTTGCCTAGTCGGAATCCCCTTCCTTCAGGAAGGGGAGGAGGTCAAATTGTTTGCCATCCTCCCCATTCATCCGATCGCAGAGCATCAATGTTTGTGCGGCTTCGCGCTCCGCGCTCGCGAGCGAGTCGAAAACCCCAACGGAATTCAAGAGGCGCCAAAAGAAGCAGATTTGGCGGATGACCGAAATCGTGATCGCAATGACAACCTTGTGTGCTAATTTAGTCTTCATTAAGCTGTGGCTTTCATAACTGCTTCTGGGACTCGGAGACCAAAACTACTATGCCAAAGGTTCTATTGGCAGATGATGATTCTGAATTACTCCAATCGGTCAGCGCCTGGCTTCAACATCACAAATGGAATGTAGATCTCGCTTCTGACGGTGCAGAAGCGAAAGAATACATAACGCAGATGCAATATGACGTTCTGGTCATCGACTGGACGATGCCTGAGGTTTCCGGCATTGAGCTGTGCCAGTGGTACAGATCTCGGGGCGGCACCACGCCGATACTAATTCTCACCGGAAAGGACGAGATTTCGGACAAAGAAAAGGGTCTCGATTCGGGTGCCGACGACTACCTGACCAAGCCTTTCGATTTGCGCGAGTTGACGGCACGACTGAATGCTTTAATGCGCCGCGGAAAAGTTTTAGCAACCAGAGTGGCAAACGTCGGACCGCTCAATATAGACCCTGATGCACACAAAGTTTTGATTGACGGCAAAGAGCTGAAACTAACCGCCACTGAATTTGCCGTGCTCGAATTCCTGGGCCGGCATCCAGATCAAGTATTCAGCGCCGAAGCACTGATTGGTCGCGTTTGGAAAACATCATCAGAGATTTCTACCGATACTGTTCGCGTCTATGTAAAACGTCTGAGAGAAAAACTGGAAGCGTCAGGCTATCCAAAACTGCTTGTGAATGTTCATGGAGTTGGATACAAGCTCGATGTGTCAGAGACAGGCAAAAAGACAGACGCCTAGCCGGGCCAGGTACTAAAACAGACTGGCTTGACGTGCTTTCTTTGGCGCGCCCCCTTGCTGCCAACGACCATAATATAGGTACGATTTTGCAGGTTGCCGGCTAAACAACCGCCCTATCCAGGCTTGCTGAAGGCATTTAGAAAATTCCGAAATTTTACACAAATTGTTCCGGACGTATTTACGGGCCGGAGACAAGAATCGCTAGAGGAATGCCAACAGGAGAATGCTACGATGTCGAATGAAGCAGTTGAGCAACGCGCTCAACAAGACGCGAATAATGTCCATGACGCGAAAAGCGCAGGCGATAGCGTACGTACTATCGGAGATGAAGTTACTACCGCCAGGGGGCAGCTCAATCCCGCAGACTATAATGCTTATTTGAACAGTCTGCGTGGACAGTTTCAAGGCAACCAGCAAGTCCTCGGTACCATCGATTTATACGATAGCTCCGGCGGCAATACGGAGCAGCGGGCCCTTCAGGCAATCACCGCCAATGGTGATGAGTTGTATAGAGTTCTTGATACCTATAATCACGATCACGACAATAATGAAAATAACCACGATGAGCGAGACGGCAAAATAGGTGGCGGCGACATCGATGCTTTCTTGAAAGATGCAAAACAAGAAGGCACAGACGCCTGGAAATTCGCTCAGAAGAATCCAGACCTGACGAAGACTTTGGAGGAAATGAAAAATAAGGGTGGAGAATTCAGCAAGACGGCTCTGCTAAATGACCTCGGCTACAATGACAGCGACACAGACTCGGATAATTCGGCTTTTGAACAGTTTCAAAAGGATCATCCAGGCGTCAAGGGTTCTGTCATATATACCGGAGCAAATGGCAAACCGGAGGTAATCGTCGAGCCGCATGGAGTCAGCACTGCACTAAGTTACGATGCAAACGGCAATATCAATGGAATGAATCGCACCACGATTGCAGACGGGAAACCTGTTGACGAACAGCTGACTCGCAACCAACAAGGAGTCTTTGTCGACAAAGATGGGAAACCGGCAGACAAGCAGGCACCATTCATAGATGCACAAGGCAATTTCGGGTTCTACAAACCGGTAGATGGCAGCCAAACGGTTTTCACAAAGTTTACGATTGATGGCTCTGGCACCGTCAGTGGCGAAAAGGTCGATTTGAACGACCCCACTGTTGCCATCTCCGGACTTAACAGGCCATTGGACGTCAATGGCGCCAACCCTGATCAATTCAAGGTAGGCAGCTTAGACACACGTGCAGTGCCTTTAGATCCGAACCAGACCGTTGCCGATCCGGGCCTGCACCCAACCGCTCAAGCCGGTCATGAAATTGCCAGTGGCGAAAACTTGTACAAGATCACCAGAGAGGCATTGAACTTGCCTAAGAACTATGACGGACCAGATCTGGAAGCAGCGATAGATCAGCTTGCCAAAGCAAACGGATACGCAAACAGGAACCTGATCCCGGCCAATGCCGTGCTTAGGATCCCGCCGGATTTCAGAACCAGGCAGCCTGTCATAGCTCCTCCTCCGCCCGCCTCAGTCCCAGCGGCTTGACCAGTATCAAATACGTCCGACCAATCGCCAGATAAAGGCACTGAAAGAGAGGAAAGTTACTTTCCTCTCTTTTTCATTAGCACGATGCCGCTGAATTGGAAGGCTCCCACGCAGCTTCTACATAAGCTTGCAGTACGGGGAGCAGAGTCTTTTCAGAATAACGCTGCTTGCGCAAGGTTTCGTCAGTCACGCAAATGATGTTCTGGAATGGTCATTTCGCGCACCACTTATTGTGTCGCAAGCTGGCGCTAGAAGCCGTCAGTTCAAATTCTGTGCAACATAGTGAGGCTCTGACAGGGTTTGCAGACCAGGCAAAAAATTGATTAGCACAAGCAGGCCCAGCCAATTTCACTATTTCAGCAATGTCTTTTCGCAGTAATTACCGAAGATATTTATGTTTTGGAATGGCGAGAAAATCCCCCCAAAAAACTCAAGAAGCTTACTGTTACGCAGAGCCCTGCTTGCAGCTCACAAAAGAAAGCCATCCTTAACGCTCAGAATCAATCGCTTGTCTGAATGACATCACTTTTGATACCAATAACTATCAAGTTTATTCCCTCACAAAATTCGCATTAAAAACACACAAAATCAGTCAGTTCAGCCAGTTAGCAAATTTCAATGCAGCTCTCATGCTGCTCAGTAAGCTACTGGATTTAATTCGATTGAGGATTCAATAGTTTCAGATGCAGAACCACGGTAGTTAGCACTGCTTTGCACCGCGGTGCATCGCCTTGCCAGACAACAAGGAAAGGAAATCACATAACTACAACGGAGAATTCGGACAGCAACTGACTTCATCTCTTTCGCGAAAGGAATGTGATGAACGACAACAAGAAAAATTTCGAACCACTGGTGGTGGTTCTGGATGGTGGCGCGCATGCAGGCGCAGTGCACCCCGGCTTTGTTTCATACCTGAAAGAGAATCAGGTACATATCAGCACAATTGCGGGCATCTCGATCGGCAGTCTGGTCAGCGCCGGATTATGCAATGGTATCACCGAGGAGGGAATGAGGAATTTCTTTCTGGAGCAATTCGGCAATGGCTATGTGCGTGCCACTCGACCACCTTTCCGCTCGCCCCAGCGCATGATGCTGGGAGGAGTCGTCGACCAGGTTCCGGTAATGCGCAAACTCGTCGATGAGCTGGGTTGGACCAGAAGGGAAAATCACCGTCCAATTGCATTCGATCTGCTCACAAGGCAGCCTTACGTATTCGAAGGTGAATACGACCTGGCCACGGCGCTTGCGGCTTCATGCTCTCCCTATCCGCTTTTTCGACCAGTGAAGTATCGAGACACTGTAGGGAAGCTGCATTTTCTGGTAGATGCTTGCGCCTATCTGGCGCACAAACGAATCTTCGAAGAACGCACCATCATTGCCCGGATCTTCAATGTCGGACTGCGCCGCGCGCAAAAAGACGAGACCGGCGTGCTGATCGGCTACCCAAACACGAAAGTGATTCGCAGGCTCTCACCTACCGAATACGAACAGTACTGGCAGCACGGTCATCGCAGCGCGGCAGAAAAACTGAGTTCACTTTTGGCTCAGGGACAGCTGCCGGTTCTCGGTGAGCCCTTAAAGCGGTGAACCTGAATGCAGTTTTAAATCTCTCAATCGAAGGAATGGATTTTAGACATGAAAACAGCGGAGTCAATGAAGACTGCGCGCCCGGCAGTTGTCGACCCGAACAAGATCTCCACGGCATACCAGGTTCTCTATGTCGGACCACCAAAATACGAGGCTTCCCAATCGGAGAAGGAAGGTTTGCGACAAACCCTGAGGATGTTTCAGGAAACGCAAACTTGCAATCGCGAGATCGTCAAAATTCAGCCCAGTTTTGCACTGGGCGTGTTCATTGTTTGGACCAAAACTGAACTGGCGGCCATCGATTTACCGCAGTCCTGCGGCGAATATGAGCGCAACTATGGAGTCGTTAAGCTCGCCCTCTGAGAACAGAAATGGAAACACGAAAGGAAATGAAATGACCATTTCAAAGAAATGGCACAATCTGGATCTAAGCAAAGATCAGCTCGAGACTCTTGAATTGGTGCGGGCGTTCTGCGCGAAGCATTTACGCCCGAATGGTACCGCTTTTCACCGTTCGGAAACGACGCCGAAGGAGATCATCAAGGAAGCTGCAAAATCTGGAGTTTATTCTCTTGAATTTTTCGCGCAGCTTTTCCTGGACCAGACGGGTCTGACGGCGGCTCTGGCAATCGAAGAGATGTTCTACTCTGACCCGGGTATTGCGTTGGCAATCTTCGGCACCGGTCTTCCGGCCTCGGCAATCATGGCAAACGGGACGGACGAGCAGAAAGGCAAATGGCTGCCTCAATGCTTCGGCACCGAGCAAGATCCAAAACTGGCAGCATTTTGCTGCTCAGAAGCGGAAGCCGGCTCCGATGTCAGCTCGATGCGCGCCAAAGGCGTCTACGACGAGAAAACCGATACATGGACCTTGAATGCATACAAGGACTGGATCACAAATGGCAGCGTTGCCGATGTTTACGTCGTCGTCGTCAATGTCGATCCGGACGCTACTCTCGGTTCACGCCGGCAAGCCAGCTTCATCGTCGAGAAGGGAACTGAGGGTCTGAAGCCAGGGCGCAAGCATGAAAAGTTCGGCTTCCATGCATCCGACACGAGCGAAGTGATCCTCGACAACGTCGTTGTCCCAGGCGATCACCTGCTGGGAGGCAAAAACAAGCTGGAGGCGCGATTAGCGCGGGCAAAGGCGAAGCAGTCGGCAGGCGGGCAGGCGG
This sequence comes from uncultured Candidatus Obscuribacterales bacterium, assembly GCA_964531315.1. Lineage (GTDB taxonomy): Bacteria > Cyanobacteriota > Vampirovibrionia > Obscuribacterales > Obscuribacteraceae > QKMZ01. The sequence goes on from CAZHEZ010000243.1 coordinate 8,332, forward strand.
CATTGGCCACTTTCGACGGCACGCGCTGGATGGTCGCTGCAATGGGCGTTGGCGTTGCCAGAGCAGCATACGAATATGCCCGCGATTATGCCATTGTGCGCGAGCAAGGCGGCAAGAAGATCGCAGAGCACCAGCAGGTAGCGGCAATGCTGGCGGATATGGCCACTCAAATTTACGTGGCACGCCTGGGCGTCATCGACGCAGCACGCACCTATTTGTCGACAGGCAAATTGGAAGCAGCACAAGGATCGATGGTGAAGCTTTTCGCCACCGAGCTGGCCAAGCGCGTCACCGACGATGCCATGCAAATCATGGGCGCAGCAGGATACGTACATGAGCATCCGGTTGGACAATGGCTCAGCGATGCGCGGCTGCTAACGATTTTCGAAGGCACATCGCAGATTCAGAAAAATTTGATTGCAAGCAACGTTACGGGTCTGCGCATACGCTAGGAAGATTGCACTTCCAAGCAAGACCAACCGATAAAAACGGACTATGACTCGAAAGGAAAGATCATGGCACAAAAAGGCGCCGCAAAGAAAACTCATTCAGCAGCAGAAGCTGCTGAGGCGGCGGTTTTGCAAAACCGGCCGACAAAACATTACTGCAAATCGCCGAAGTGTCACAACCCGAGCGAGCGGATTCTCTTGAAGGACCTCCAGCCCGCCGGTGAGCCCAAGAAGCCCATGAAGATGTACCACAAGTCTTGCTACAAAGTCCTGTGAACAACAGCGCCAAAAGCACGGACAACCCATCCACCACAAATTCTAAAACCAAAAAACAATTTCCTAGAAAGGCAGAAAAATGAAGAACATCATCACCGCCATCGCCGCTATCGCAATCGCCATCGCCTCAGTTACCGGCACGTCTGCCGTCGCCAGTGCTGACACTGATTCCGTCAAAGCGGCACAGCCCGGACCCGCCTATGCGTCGACGCTTCCCGTCTGCATGCCATGGCTTATCGAGCATGCCAAGCCATGCCTACCCGATCCGATCTCGCCCACGCACCGCAGGCATCACCACGCCTGGCCGAAGCGCTGACCGTTAAAGGGCTCAGTCTGTTCCGCCTGCCGGAGGACATAACTTCTGCGGTCTTAGCTGCAATCGTTGCTCAGCGAGTTTGACCACTTGATCATTCGATTGATTTGCAGCATCAGTGGGGCAAACCCAACACCGACATTGCTGTCATGGTGTTGGGTTTGCTTCCACAGCCCCAGATTATCGCTAATTACGAATCGCTCTTACTACCCGTTTTAGTATCTTAGTGGCTGCGGCTATCAGCGCTGTGACCTAGATTTGAAGATAAGCTGCCCTTTCAAGAAAACTTTCCGCCGGCTTCGCAAAAACCGAACCGCAGCAAAAAAACCTCCACCTAAGTCGCAGTTGCCTGCTTGGCTACACATTGTGTGAAGTGGCCGCTTGTTTGCTCCAACCAACAAAATTGCAACCGCCTGGTCCTATAATGGGCGAATCGTCTCGCTTCCCCGCCGTTTCAAATCGACCAGCTTCGATGAAAGCAAAACTGTCACATAAAGTTGTTTTGGTCGTCACTATTCCTGTGCTGTTCCAGCTCATGTTTTTTAGCGTACTTTTCAATTCCATCAAGGAACTGGACACTATACAACAAGCGCAGCGCGATACAGAAAAGCTAATTTTGCTGAACAACGAATTGCGTGTCGTACAAGCAATGAATGGCTGTTACTACATCTTGCTGCGGGCAACGGAAGAAAAGCAGTATTTCGACAAATTGAACCAGTCAATTCATCGCAACGCAGAGATATACAATCAGCTCCAGGAGATCTGGAAAAACAATCCTGTGCAGTCTCACATGCTCGCTGCCAGGATTCGATTTCAACAAGTAGCACTTCATTTCTTGAAGATGTTGCTGTCGCAGGGAAAGGCACAGCACATGTCCGACATCTTTGGTCCGATGGCGCTATCCATGGGCAAAGGGGGTTTGATGGCCACCTTCGCAGGTGGTCCCGACCCGGAGAGCATCAAGCTCGAGCAGACGCGGGCACACTTGATGAAACAGTTTGACGAAATACAAACCGAACTCAAGAACATACTCCAACTCTCCGTCATTGCATCGATCCTTGTAAGCACAATCACAGGACTTCTCTTCAGCAGCTCTGTTATTCGCAGACTGCAAACGGTCGCCGCCAATATCAGATCCATGGAGAATCATGAAGGACCACTGGAAGCGATCACCGGTGATGACGAAATCTCAAGTCTTAACAAGTCGGTGCAGGAG
>CAZHEZ010000244.1:0-7957 GCA_964531315.1 uncultured Candidatus Obscuribacterales bacterium
AAGGTGGGGATGCCGCTTTCCTTTGAGACTCCTGCCCCTGTGAGCACGAAAAGGAACTTGCATTCCCTCAGCCACTCGACAGCAAGATCAATTCCGGCGGAGCCTGTTTTCATGCGTCCTTCTCTTTTTTCACTTGCCGCCACTCGCTGGCCAGGATGGCGTACAAATATGTATTTCGCCAACTTCCTTTAATCAGGCGTTCTTCCAGGAAATGACCTTCCTGTCTCATGCCGCATTTGCGCATTACGGCAGCCGATCCGATATTCAGCACATCGCAGGTGGCGTGAATGCGATGCAGCTTCAATTCTTCAAATCCATAGCGCATTACGGCTAAGGCAGCTTCTGTGGCGATACCCTTGTTCCAATAGCTTCGATGCAGGGTGTATCCAAGTGCCGCCTGGTGCAAGCCGGAATCAAAGACCGTCAAACCGCAGCCGCCCACTATTTTTTTGTCTTCCTTATGAAAAATTGCCAGCTCGTAGTGCCGGCGCGGGTCTTCACGCCTGAAAGTGCGCGCCCCCTTGACAAAATTGCGCGTCTCTTTTTCGGTATTAGGTCCCCATTCCATGTACTTGGACACTTCCGCATCCCGGGCGTATTCGTGGACGGCGACCCAGTCTTCGTCTTCGAATTCCCTGAGAATCAGCCTTGTGGTCTGGATATTTACCATGCGCCCGCCCAAATCAAAGTTAAGCCAACAATTGTAACCCCGCACCCCTTGGTTCTCACATCCGATGCCATGAGGGCGGTAAGATCATTTTTCAGCCCGATTGGCCTGGCGTACCCAGACAGAAATGGGGCGTCGCACGCGTCGCATACACTGACGCAGATTCAAGTGTCGGAAAAGTGATATGGAGATATCGACAATGAGTGAAGTTCAAGTAAAAGGTGCTGCCGGAACAGCATACAAACAAGAGATCAAAGCCGGTACGCACACATTGACGGCCGATGCGCCCAAGGAATTCGGCGGCGCCGATGTCGGGCCCGAGCCGCACGAACTCTTGCTGAGCGCGCTGGGTGCTTGCACTTCCATCACGATTCAAATGTATGCTCAACGCAAAGGCTGGGACGTAAAAAATATTTCCGTCAAGCTGAAAGAAGAAACCATTGAAGATCCGGATAATGCCGGCAAGATTTCCAAAATCACAAGAGAAATCGACCTGGAAGGCGACCTCACACAAGAGCAGATCGACAGCCTGAAAGCAATTGCAGACAAATGCCCGATTCATAAACTCTTGTCCGGACCCAAGCAAATTTTGACGAACGTGCACCACAATTAATCGCCATCTGGAATTGCAAGCCAAAGAAAGTCTGATGTCGGAAACTCTCGAGCTGGCAAAATTCGAATCACAGTTGAAAACAAACTGGTTGGGCCGCGCGCCCGGCTGGAAAAATGAACTGTGGGAAACGCTCGGCTCGACCAATACTCGGGCAGCAGAGCTGGCAGCCGAAGGCGCCCCGCAAGGAATTGTGGTTTTGTCCCGGCATCAAACAGCCGGTCGCGGTCGACTCGGACGCACCTGGGTTTCGCCTGTGGATGCCGGTCTCTATATGAGTGTAATCCTGCGACCGCAGGCACCACTTTCGCAAATTCCCTTGCTGACGATCGCCACCGGTATTGCGGTGGCAGATGCAATTCGTTGCGTTTGCGATCTCAAAGTCGGACTCAAGTGGGTAAACGATATCATTTACGATCACCGCAAGGTGGGCGGCATTCTCGCTGAAATGCCCGCATTGGGCAACGCAACGGCTGCCGCAAAATTACTTCCTCAGGCTGTGATAGTGGGAATAGGCATCAACGTCAATTTAAAAGCTGAGGACATCCCGGAAGAATTGACGCAAAAACTAGACTCGCTGGCCAGGATTAAAGGAGACAATATCGATCCAAACGCTGTGGCAGCGGCAATTGCTACGGCGCTGGAAGGAACTGCAGAATTGCTCCATCCATCAACATCTGATCAGCTCACCGGGCGCTGGCGTCAATTGTCAGTGACAATCGGACAAATGGTGGTAACCGAAAATTCTGAAAGAAAACTGGAAGGAAAAGCCATTGATATCACAGACAGTGGCGCGCTGATTATAGAGTGTGCTGATGGATCGCATATTACTTTGCACGCTGGAGAAATCAGTATTCGCACAGCCGATGGTGGCTATTGCTAGAACACCCGCAACGGATAAAAATCATGCCCACAGTAAACATCTACCTCTCCAAGCATTGTCCGGACACGAAAATCGTCCCGATTTTACCAATTCTGCGCGAACGCATAGCGCAGCAGCTGAGGTCGTCGGAGCGAACACTTGTCCCTGAAGAAATTTCTATTCGAGTGATTTCCGTCGCACACGGCTTAATGATTTCGCCGTTTGAGATGGAAATAAAAGCCCAGCAATACTCGGACAGAGTCAAACGATGCGACGAAATTTGCCTGCACCTGCGCGAATTCATTTTAGAACACGCAGCTTTCCTTTCCGATGCCAGTGTCTGGCTGCAGCTAACGGAATTAGGTCACAGCTTCATCGACGCGTCAAACGAATAAACGAATAACGCGCTTAGTATGTAATCAACGAGAAGATGTCGCTATTGGCGGGCAGTTTTTTGCGGCCATCTAGAAACCCGAGTTCGGTGATGAAGCCGATTGTTGACACTTCCGCTCCCAGTTTCGTCAGCAAGCTATAGGCAGCGGCTGCCGTTCCACCAGTGGCCAGCAAGTCATCGAGAAGGGCGACCTTGTGTCCTTTCGATGCAGCGTCGATGTGCACTTCGACCGAGTCTTTTCCGTACTCGAGATCGTATTCGACACGCTCGACTTTATAGGGAAGTTTGTTCGGCTTGCGAATTGGAATAAAGCCTTTATTCAAGTTGTATGCGACAACCGAGCCGAGAATGAAGCCGCGGGCTTCGATGCCGACAACATAGTCGACATTGTGTTTGCGAACATGCTCAGAGATGACGTCGACAGCAAATGCAAAAGCTTTCGGGTCTTTAAGTAGAGTAGTGATGTCTTTGAAGATAATGCCCGGCTTGGGAAAGTCAGGAATATCACGAATAGTCGACTTGAGCCAGTCAGAATTTTCCTTGGACAGTGGCAGCGTCAGCTCAGATGCTTGCGCCTTCGCGGCTGTCGGGTTGGTCATTTTCAAAATCCTCATTAACTGTCAGAAGCGTGTCTTCCCCAGGTTGTTCGAGGGAGTCTACACGATCGTCGCCAACACTGACCAACTCAATCTGGTTGGTCGCGACCGCTAATTGTATCTCCTTGATGGATGTTTCGGACATCCACTTGCGGAACTTCTTGACTTGCTGGAGGCTGTCCGCCAGCTGGCGGAATTCAGGATGATCTTCAGGCGGGCTTTCCGGTTGCCCGATCAGGTCCAGGAAGAGGCAACCTTCCTCAGCAAACCAGTCCACTACGTGGATTTTGCGCAAAAGGGTGAGAGCCAGGGCAATGGCCATCTTGCTTGTGCCCATGAGCGCAGCCAGTTTTTCGCCCTCTACCTGCCCGTCCTTGTTGTTGACGGCATACTTGATAAGTCCCAAAAGCCGCTTCAAGAAAACAGACGCATCGTCGCTGATGTCGTCCGGCTGTCCGACTATGAAGACGTTTTTCGGCCTTACCTTGTCCAGAACCTCTTTCAAAACATTCGAGCTGGGCGGATATTGCCAGATGATCAAATTTCCAGCCGGGTTAAGGGAGGTGCGATCGCAAATTGTCAGACCGCCGGCATCGGTAATCGTTTCACTGAAAAGAACAAAGTCGCTGCCCAGGCGCTCGGCCGCCTTTTTGAGCACTTCAGCCTTATCTTCGAACTCGCGGAGATCTTTCCAGGTGGTTATTTGCGAGCGAATTTCCCGTCTGCTGCCCGCCATTGCTGGTTCTTCCAGTGGGGCAGTGGGAGTTGCGACTGGAGCCTTTTGAGGAACAGCATGGCTGCGCTTGAACGATGAATCCATAATCTGAATATCATCGCCTCCCTGCCGTTCTGCACGCCAGTCGGTGAGCACCAACTGTAAGCGGTCGCGCCCGTTGTAAGTGTTTACCTCCGGAGTAAATGCAACATCAATGCGCAGTCCGTCTGGCGGAACCACTCCCTGAGTGTTCCACATCACACACTCGAGCGCCTGCGTGATTTCGTTGTGCTCAAGCATTACTCTGTGATGTTTCCCATCTTTACCAAGCACACGAGTCGATTGGCAGGTCATGCCGCGCAAGATGAAAATCGGCTTGCGGTTGCCCATTCCAAAGGGTGCAAGCGTCTGCAGATCGCGAGCCAGATCCAGATCGACGGCCGGAGCAATCGCTTCGGCATCGATGGAAAGAGTAGCCACAAGCGGGTCGCCGGCCAGCATTTTATTGCAGGTATCGGTAAGCGCACGGCAAAGCACGTCGGCTTTGTTGGCTTCCACGCCCCAGCCGGCCGCCATTTTGTGCCCGCCCCATCGTGTCAGCAGGTGTTCATTGGCTTTGAGAACCTGATAAAGATCAATTGCTTCAACGCCGCGCGCCGAGCCTTTGACGACGTTTTCTTCTACTTCCAGTTCGCCGATGAAAACAGGTCGGCTGTATTTTTCTACCAGCTTCGAGGCGACAATACCGACAACACCGTGATGCCAGCCTTCCTTGTAAATGGCGATGCAGCGATCAACAGAGAGGTCGATTTTGTCTTGCACCATCTTGTCCGCTTCAAGAAAAATCTTTTCGCAGAGATCTTGCCTGCGGCTGTTTTCGAGCTGCAGCTGCTTAGCGATATTCTCAGCCACCGACTGATCGTTGGTAGTCAGCAATTCAACTGCAGTATTGGCGTCGGCAAGTCGCCCCACCGCATTGATGCGCGGAGCAATTCCGAATGCCACCATATCGGTGTCGCCTGATTTTTGCACTTGAGCGAGAAGCGCTTGCATTCCAGGTCTCGGAGACTTGAGCAGGGCTGTCAGTCCATTGCGCACGATGTGGCGATTTTCGCCAACCAGAGGAACCAGGTCGGCGATCATTCCTAAGACAACAAAATCGAGAAGACTTTCCACTTCATCGGCATACCCGTGCTCGGTAAGAAGAGCCTCACAAACCTTGTAGGCAACGCCCACTCCTGGCAGATGGAAAAGCGGGTGGTCTTCGCTCAAACGCTTCGGGTGAACGATTGCCACAGCCGGTGGAAGAATCTCGGGCATGGTGTGATGATCGAGCACGAGAGTTTCAACGCCCAGCGATCGGGCAAAATTGATTTCGGCAAAGTTGGAAACACCGCAATCGCAAGTGACAATCAATTTCGTCCGCTGTTTGCTGGCCAGTATGCTAACGGCCTTGAGGTTTAGCCCATAGCCTTCTGCCGTACGGTGCGGGATGTAATAGTTGACCGATGCGCCTAAACGTTTCAGCACCGTAATCAAAACCGAGGTGCCGGTGACGCCGTCCACGTCATAATCACCATATATGGTGATGTGCTCCTTGCCGGTAATCGCTTGAGTGAGACGGGCAACAGCCTTGTCTAAATCAGGCAATTCCATCGGGCTCGTATATGTGTACGAAGTGCTGTCCAGGAATGCCTTAATCTTGGAGGCAGTATCGAAGCCTCTGTGCATGAGCAGGCGGGCGATCAATTCCGATCCGCCGGCGGCGGCGACCACATCGCTGTCGGCAGGTGTGACCTTCGGCACCAGCCAGACCTTGCCTCGCGCAGATAAATTCATGCCTGCCTTTCCTGACTCGTTCATTTTCATCCCACCGTTCATCTATCTGCCTAAGTTCTATCGGCCTACTTTCTATCTGATATACATCGACAACAAAAGCCGGCAGACACCAGCTGCAAATCCAAAGCATATTCTTTGATATCACAAGCCACCACGGGTAATGCGGGCATCTGTGATTTAGGTTCTAGTCTAGGCTAAGAAGCGCTTGACGGATCCGTGGTTATACGAGCAATTCGATAAAAAATCAGCAGCGCTTCCACTTCCATACATAATTAGATACGGGTCGATATGCAAAAAAGTTCAATTGCGAATCCAGAGTTAATCGAAACGGCACATAAAAAGTCCGCGTCAAGGATTGAGAGCCGGATCGCGAAATTCAAAAATCCTTTTCGGCTTGGTTACCTCGGGCCAGTTTCCAAGATCATATTCAATGATCGTGGTGATCACCGGAGACTTGGGCCATGGCAAGGCAAAGCCGACGAACCAGAGAATCGGAAAGAAGGCCACATGGACACTGACAGCAATTAGAAAAGCCTCCACCAGGGGCACCTGCTCACCTAGCCACTGTTTTGTAGTGGCCGCGAATGTCTGTGGAGGTCCTGAGGCTGTTAATCGAGCCAATTGCGTCTACCGTATAGATTAGGCGATCAGTTTCGCTGTCATCGGCTGCATCCATTCAGCATATCAATCTTGCCTGAAGAAGAACCAGTTTGCACCGGGCGACGCATGGCATCGCCCCTTTAGGATCTGCCACTGCGCCTGGCCGCATGGATTCGCCCCTGGCGCGGCAAGGCGATATAATCCACTAAGTCCAACATATATATAGACATCGGATGCCATGAGATTGTTTTCAAAAGCAAGCAGATACGCCGCAAAGATCCTGGCAATGAGCCTGGCTGTGAGCCTTCTGGTTCCGACCATGGGCGCGCCGGCCCTGGCTCAAGACGAGGTCTTCGGCCCGCCCAATATGCTTAAGACGTTCCCGACGCCCTTTTCCTCGGCCCCCCGTCCAGCCGCCTCCGCCAGCGAAGAGCCGGAAACCGAACCGATTTCCATCCCCGGCCGCCGCAGTCTGGCCAGCCGGCTCAGGCTCTCCGAGAGGTCGGCTCCGCCCCGCATCTTCCTGCCCGGGCGCATGATACTGGGACGCGCCGAAGAATTCATCGTTAAAGGCAAGGCCGGCTCCTGGGCAGCCGTGGCCATGGCCGACAAAAACACCGGAGCCAAAGATATTGCCGGGCACAAAATCAGGCTGGGAGCAGACAGAAAGCTAGTCTCTCTGGTGCGCATCGGCGAGAGCGGCATCGGTCAAATGTTTATAGAAACGCCAGTGCAGGGCGACATGATTGGGTCGAACTTCTATTTCGAAGCAGTAGTCTGGTCCAAAGATGATTTCAGTGACGCGGAAGTTTGCCAGACCGTTTCACCGGAGCAAACCGTCGGCGCGGACAATGGAGTGCTTGTGGCAGCAGAGGCCGAAGTGAAAAGAGGGCTGAAATTCGGTACGGCATCCTCAGTGCCGCCTTCCCAGCACACTCCGGCCGGCTCGATTGATTCCAACAAACCATAAGTAACCAAGGAGTCCGACTGAATGAAATTGCTCCTTTTGCCGCTCGATGACCGCCCGGTCACTTTTGTGTATCCGCAAATGGTCGCTCAGTCCGCCGGTATTGAAACGCTGGCGCCGCCGCGCAAATTGATGGGCTCGCTCACTCAAGCAGCCGACCCGGTCAAACTGATGGAATGGCTAGAGCAAACCAGTGCAGCCAAGCCGGACGCGCTCATCCTGGCACTGGACAGCCTGCTTTATGGCGGCTTGATTCCATCAAGACGGGCCCCCATTACGTTAGCGGAAGTGCTGAAGCGAATTGACGGGTTGAAAGCCTGGTACAAACGCAGCGAAAAAAAGCCGGCTGTCTCCTGCCAGGCAAGCATCATGCGCATCTCCGACAACTACGACAATAGCGAAGAAAAAGATTACTGGGCCAAATATGGTCGGGAAATATATGCCTGGTCGCAGGAAATGCATAAACTGACCAAAAACCGCGAAGGCGATCGTACTCAATTGCGCACACTGGAAATGCGCTTGCCGCCTGAGATTCGCCAGGATTATATGGACACCAGATTCCGCAACTTTCAGGCTTTGAAAAAATGTCTGGAGCTGGTTCGAGACAAACAGATTGAACGAATCACTCTCAGCCTGGACGATTCCGGCGAGTACGGTTTAAATCTGATTGAAAACATCGATTACTGTAGGATGAAACTTACACCTTC
>CAZHEZ010000244.1:7967-10138 GCA_964531315.1 uncultured Candidatus Obscuribacterales bacterium
TAACAGATGCTTGAAAAAACCGCGCATGAGATGAAGATCAACGACAGAGTCTCTGTTTATGCCGGCGCCGACGAAGTATTGTGCACTTTGATAGCTCGCCATCTTACCTTTAAAGCTGGTCCGCCCAAGGTAGCTCTGGTTTATTCCAATGACACCATGGGCGAGATTTTCAGCCGCTATGAAGGGCAAACCATCGCTCGCACAATCGAGTCGCACCTGAAAGCGGCCGGCGTTCAAATCACAGGAACCTACAATACAACTACGGTTGCAACCGCCATTGATGCCGATTTTGCCTTTCTCGTGCATTTGCCGGACAGTCGCCAGGGAGATCATGTTCTTTTGCCAGGACTGCCGAATCTAACCAGTATCGAAAGCGAACGTTCCGTAGAAAATTCAATTCGCTTTTTGGAAGCCTGTCATATCCCAGTAGCGATCACTGATGTCGCCTATGCAAACGGCAGCGATCCGCAATTGATGGAAAAGCTTTTCTCAAAACCCGCACTGTTGAAGAAGCTTTGGGGCTATGGCGGCTGGAACACAACCGGCAATGCGACTGGCTCGGCGATCGCTCTGGCGGTGGCACACTGGTATGGAAAGAAAGACAATGCCAATGTCGAGCTGCCTTTAAAGCGCTGTTTGTTTGTCAGATTTGCAGACGATTGGGGCTATCAAACTCAAGTCAGACCAAAGCTTCAAGGCGCTCTGCCCGGCAACGAACTGGCAGCATTGCTGGCACCATATGTTCTGCGCATCGGCAAATGTCTTGAATTCGCACCAGGCAGCATCTCCGTCAAGCAGCCCTGGAATCGCACTTTCGAAATAGAGGTCAGTCTCACACCGGCTGAAGCAACGGCAGGCGCGTTTTAAGATTCTCTGGCTATAATCTTGAGGAGAATCGATTGAGGATTTGAGGAATTGTGAGATTGCGGAATTGTGGAAGCGCCGCTTCAGATAGAGAGGAAAAGGACCTCAAGTGATACTTAGAATTGCTCCCAATAATCTAGCCATTTTTTTGACGCTTGCGATGCTCCTTGGCTGCCCATCAGCCTCTCTGTCCCTGGAAACATGGGAGAAGCTGGACAAAAGACTGAAAGGTCAGGTTCTCAACCTTAGAGTCGGATTGAAGCTGCGCTTGAAAGATCAATTCTGGTGCTACGTATCCGATCTTTCGCCCAAATACCGCTTTCCTGTTTTTAGCGTCGTCAAAGAGGACAATCGCGGCTTTCAGGTGATGGGATACGGAACTGCATTTCCGGTGAAGACAGCCGCTCGCGACAAAACATTCTATGTAACCGACCGGCACATCGCCGGCGACACCTGTGGAAATGTGGCGGCCGAGTGCGCGCGCTTTTTTGCCGCCACGCGACTGTACGCCGAACAAAATGCCGGCTTCAAAGATCAAGAATCAAAATTCAACGAACTTTTACAGACGATCAATCTGAGCATCAAGCCCAATCTCCAGGGCGCTGAAAAGATGCACTACCAGAATACTGTGGACGGCATCTGGGATGCCTACGAGAAAAACCTCAGCCTGAGAGCGGATCCATCACGTCAAAAATTTCTGAAGTACGCGCAAATGGCTCGCATAAATCCAATCGTGGGGTATTTTTTGCACCCGGCCGGTGCCGCGACGCTAGAAGCGATCGAGGCGACTTTGTACAAAGAAGGCAAAGAAGGAGATCCGGATCTGGCCATTTTGACAGCGTCTGGTGTGCACCCGATGCCATTAGAGCTTGATCCTATCCCGGCTTCAGAAGGACAGGAAATTCAAGTGGTTGGATATCCTCAAGCCTCAGATCAACTCGATGTCGACTCTGAAAAATTCTACGCGCCCACTTTCACAACCGGGCGAGTCAGCCGCGTCACACCGCGCACGGTGCAAGTTGATGCACCGGTGACATCGGGAAGCAGTGGCAGTCCGGTGATAAGCATTCGTGGAAAGGTAGTCGCTGTCATTGCTCAGCGCGCCAAAAGCAAAGCTACGGGCGCAGAGCTGACCAACTTTGCAGGCGGAAACAGCGCCTCGGCCGTGCGCGCATTTGCCCCTGAGATCTTCGGCAAATGAGGGACGACAGCAGCCCTATTTTTCTTCCAGACTAGACCTCAATTACTCTCGTCAGACCTTCGCCCACGTATTCTTTTGAACCGTGCTGAGAGGCAATTGCTTCTGG
>CAZHEZ010000245.1:0-9858 GCA_964531315.1 uncultured Candidatus Obscuribacterales bacterium
AATAAACTCAAAATGTGATGAAGCGCCGGCGGCAAAAATTTTGCAACGGACAGGGATGCTTTCTTCCAATACAGATAGACAATAAAGAACAAACCATGCAGCAAACCCCATTCGGCAAATGTCCAGTTGGCTCCGTGCCAGAGCCCGCTCACGAAAAAGACAATGACAATATTGCGCAACCGGGCAAATTGACTGCCTTTGCTTCCGCCCAGGGGAATGTAGAGATAGTCGCGAAACCAGGTGGACAGCGAAATATGCCAGCGGTGCCAGAAATCCTGAATGGACGTGGCTGCATAGGGCGAGTTGAAATTCTTCATCAGATTGATGCCCATCACGCGCGCAGCACCAATGGCGATATCACTGTAGCCGGAAAAATCGCAGTAAATCTGATAGGCGAAGCAATATGTGGCCAGAATCAGAGGAATGCCGCTGTATTCGTGAGGCTGGTTGTAAACGTGATTGACCAGAATGGCCAGCCGATCGGCGATCACTATTTTCTTGAAGAATCCCCAGAGCATCAAGCGCAAGCCGCTGACAGCATTTTCTGCAATAAAAGGATGATCTTCCTTGAACTGGTGGATGAGATTCTGCGGGCGCTCAATCGGTCCGGCGACGAGCTGGGGATAGAACATCACATAGAGGGCGTAAATGCCCAGGTGCCTTTCCGCCTTTTGATTGCCGCGATAGACCTCTATGGTGTATGCCAGAGCCTGAAAGGTGTGGAAGGACAGTCCAATCGGCAAAATCAAGTGGAGCGGCGGAAACGTCCAGGCGATGTGCAAAGCTTGCAAAAGCGCCGAGAAATTGTCGCAAAGAAATGCATAGTATTTAAAAACCGCCAGAAGAGAAACATTGGCAAAAATGCTCACCATCAAGAACAGTTTTCGCCTGCGGCCTTGAGCGCCTTCGATTTTTCGCGCCGCTACGTAGTCGATAATGATTATGAGAAAGAGAATCGTGACGTAGATCGGAATCCAGGCCATGTAGAACACGCAACTGGCCAGAAAAAGCAAAAGCCAGCGCCAGCGGTTCGGAAGAATGAAATAAAGAGCCGTTACTATCGGGAAAAACAGTAAAAACTCAACAGAATTGAAAAGCATTAAAGCCTGGTACTAGTAATGTAATTGATTCTTTCCCTGGGGAATTGGCTGGGAAACTTTGCAGCGACTGAATAAACAGCAAATTCTCGGCGGCGAATTAAATCCGGGCTCAGGATGTTGATGACATGTTTAAGTTCTGACGGTTGTCAAGCAGAAGACCTTAGAATGGTTGTGTTTCGTACCTGAGACGGTTTTACGAAACCCAGCCCTCTACCCAGATTTTAAAAACGGAGTTTTCAGATGAACAGGCCATACACGGGAGTCCCCAGTATTCAGGGTCTTTTGCTTGTTGCTTTGTTGGTTTTTGGCGCTTACAAGGTTTTCTGCGCTTTCGACACCCACAACTGGCCTGAAGTGACAGGAAAAGTCACAGGCGTCAATATCCAGGAATCCTATTCGATGATGAGACGCCGTTATGGCAGCCGCTATACGTACACGCCAGTGGTCAATTACGTCTATCTGGTCGACCACGTCTCGCACGAAGGGCAGGTAAACCTGCAAAGCTTCAGCTCGCGCACCGATGCCATCAACTATGCCGGCAATATGTACAGCAAAGGCATGCACATCCAGGTGCTCTACAATCCCCAGCACCCGAACTTCTCGAGCCTTACCCGCTCAGTGATTTAGCCAAGAGCAAAGCAAACCGTCTGTCGTGATTCGGTCAAGGGCTGGAAACTCCAGCCCTTTTGCCATGTAGGCGAGCCAGTGCTATTGTTTCCGTCGGTTAAAGGCGGGGAATAGCGAGACCGTAAGCATTAGCGAGCAAAGCATGAGTTTTTCCAGCGACTTTCTCAAAAAGAGCTCCCAGGTTCTGGAGCAACTCGATCCAAACTCAATTGAGTCAGCAGCGCGCCTGCTCAGTGAATTGAGAAAGAGTGAGGGCCGATTATTCGTCGTCGGCTCGGGCGGAGGCGCCGGGCACGCCTCGCATGCAACCTCCGATTTTAGAAAGTTGTGCAATATAGAAGCCTATGCACCTTACGACAATGTGCCGGAATTGACGGCCAGAGTTAATGATGAGGGCTGGAACTCAACGCTTGTCGACTGGCTCAAGGTCAGCAAAATGAAGGCCCGCGATTGCCTGATTGTTTTCTCCGTGGGCGGCGGCAGCAAGGAAAAAAACATCAGCGCCAACCTCGTCAATGCTGTTTTGTATGCCCAGGAAACCGGGGCCGCTGTCATAGGCATCGTGGGCAAAAACGGCGGAGCCACTGCCAAAGCTGCTACTGTCACCATCCTGATTCCCGAAATCGACGAAAATCTCGTCACCCCTCTGACCGAGAGCATCCAGTCGGTCGTCTGGCATGCTCTGGCTTTTCATCCTGTTTTGCAGGCTAATAAAGCGAAGTGGGAATCCGAGGTTAAACTTTAGGAGCCGCCCACGCAAATGATTATCGCCAGAAGTCCGTTGCGCATTTCTCTGGGTGGAGGCGGCACCGACCTGCCCTCCTATTACGAAAGCCATGGCGGATTTTTCATTTCGGCAGCGATAAATAAATACGTTTATGTGATGGTAAACGAGTCGTGGCACGACGAATACATTGTCAAATATTCGCAGTTCGAACAGACAAAACATGTTTGCGACATCAAACACCCAATCGTTCGTGCCACCCTGGAGTGGTTCGAAATGGGCCCGAATTTGGAGATCTGCAGCATCGCAGACATCCCGCAGGGAACAGGATTAGGCTCATCAGGCAGTTTTACGACCGCTCTTATTAAAGCGCTGCAGGCATACAAGAAAAACGACTGGCTGAGCCCGAACGAACTGGCCGAGCAAGCCTGTCACGTCGAAATAGATTTACTCAATGAACCGGTTGGAAAGCAAGATCAATATATCTCCGCCTTTGGCGGAATAACCTGTTTCGACATTGGAGTGGACGGAAAGGTAGACGCCTATCCAGCCAAAATCTCTGAAGAAACACTCAGTCGTCTGGAAGACAATCTGGCCATTTTCTTCACCGGCTACTCGCGCTCGGCGTCGGAACTGTTGACCAATCAAAATGAAAGAAGCAAAAATTCTGAGGCGGCAATGCTGGAAAACCTGCACCGGATAAAAGTCCTGGGCACGCGCATCAAAGATGCTCTGGAGGGCGGAAACACTCGCCTTTTCGGCGAGTTGATGCACGAGCACTGGCAGTGCAAAAGAGAGCGTTCAAAAGGCATGTCCAACGATCGCATCAACGATCTTTACCAGCTGGCCATGCTCAATGGCGCCACAGGCGGCAAACTGATCGGCGCAGGCGGCGGTGGTTTTCTGATGTTTTACTGCGAAGAGAAAAATAGACTGCGCGATGCCATGCGCAAGGCCAACGCCAAAGAAATGCGCTTCCGCTTTGACTTCTCCGGCACCAGTCTGGTCGGTTTATAACGAGGATAAGCCTTGAAAGAAATCGGCATATTGGGAGCAGGCGTGGCCGGGCTGAGTCTGGCCTATTTCCTTGGCGAGCAATCGGAAGTCCTGGAAAAAGGCTCGCGTGCAGGCGGCTTGTGCAGAAGCTTTGAGAAAGATGGATTTACTTTCGACCTGGGCGGACACATTCTTTTTTCTAAAGACCAGGACATTCTAAATCTGGAACTCTCGCTTCTGGAAGGAAAACTCAACAAACTTGAGCGCAATGCCGCTTGCTGGTTTAAAAACCGTTTTGTCAAATATCCCTTCGAAAACGGGCTGGCAGCACTGGATAAGGAAGATGCATATGAGTGCCTTCTTAACTTTGTCAATAATCCACAACGCGTGCAGCACAATTTCGAAGACTGGATCTACAACACTTTCGGTAAGGGATTGGCGCAGATGTATCTTATCCCCTACAACAAAAAAATCTGGAAGATAGAGCCGAATCTGATGGATTTCCAGTGGGTAGAACGCATACCCAAGCCGCCTCTGGAAGACATCTTAAAATCCGCGCTGGGCATTGAAACCGAAGGTTATGTTCACCAATTTCATTTTTACTATCCAAAAGAGGGTGGGTTTGAAACACTGCCGAGAACTCTGGAAGAAAAAATCGGCGGGCGCATCAGCAAAGATTTCCCCGTCGGCAAGATATCCAAAACCGGCTCCGGCTGGATTGTTTCAAACGACAACGAAGAAAGGCGATATAGCAGGCTGCTCTGCGCAATGCCGATTTTTGAGTTGATCAAGTGCCTGCCGGATGTGCCGACCGAAGTCAGGCACGCTTGCGATAACCTTGTATACAATTCACTTTCCGTTGTCTTAATAGGACTGAACAGAGCCCGCAAACAAAACCTGGTCTCTTGCTTTTTCCCGCAGAGCGATATCATTTTTCATCGCCTGGTTTTCCACGACTATTTCGGAAAGAATTATGTCCCGGACGGCTGCTCGTCTATGGTTTGCGAAATCACGTCCAGATATGGCGACCAGATCTGGTCGATGCCGGAAGAAAAACTTGTAGAAAGAGTAGTTGACGACCTCTGCCGCGAAGGATTAATCGAGAAATCAGAAGTAATCACCACCGCCGTAGAGCGCACCAGGTACGCATATCCGGTCTACACTTTGGGCCGGTCAAAGAACATGCAAATCATTAAAAACTATTGCCATGAGCTGAATATTGAACTTTGTGGAAGATTTGCCGAGTTTCAATATGACAATTCCGATCAAGTGATACGCTCAGCAAAGATAGTTTCGTCCAGAGTCTTGAATCAAGTAAGCTCTTTTTAGAGCAGAGGTTTTTTAATTGACTGAGAGACAAACAAAAAATGTATTCATCACAGGTGGTGCCGGTTTTCTTGGCAGCGTCTTTGTCGAGCGGCTCCTGTCAATTGCGGATATCGCGAAAGTAACTGTATTTGACCGCAATGCTCTTAAGGAAAAGCGCTCGCGTATCAGAATCAAAGACAGCCGACTGGCGCTCATTGATGGAGATTTGAAAGACCCAGCCTCGCTGAGTGAGGCAATGGCCGGGCACGACACCGTCATTCATCTGGCCTCAAACGCCGACATCTCTCTGGCTATAAAGCAGCCTACAATCGACTTTGAAGAGGGTACAATCTTAACGCAGAACACATTGGAAGCAGCACGCATCAACGGAGTTGAAAGAGTGTTGTATGCCTCAGGCAGTGGTGTATACGGCGATGGCGGGTGGAAAGAATTGCATGAAGATGCCAGCCTTCTTTTACCTATTTCCACATATGGGGCCAGCAAATTGGCTGGAGAATCATTGCTCTCAGCTTATTGCCACATGTTTGATCTAACAGGCGTAGCCTTCCGCTTTGCCAATATCGTCGGACCGGCACAAACTCACGGAGTGGCGCTCGATTTCGTAGAAAAATTGAAAAGCAACCCCAGTCAATTGCAAATATTGGGAGACGGCTCGCAAACAAAATCATATATCGACGCTGAAGATGTATTCGATGCTGTCTGGCTTGCGCACAAAAACTCCAAGAATAATTTCGACGTCTACAACGTCGCCTCCAATGATGCAATCACCGTCAATGAAATTGCCACTATCGCCATTCAGGAAGTGCTCGGCGAAAGTGCCGCAGTCGAAATCATCTACGGTGATAAGGACAGGGGCTGGAAAGGGGATGTGCCGGTCGTGAAGCTGAACACAGACAAAATTCGTGCTCTGGGCTTTAAGCCAAAACTGTCATCCGCTCAAGCGATTCGCCGCGCAATTCGGGGCATCGTGGCTGCTTCCAGGTCTCACATCGCCCGTTGAAGCGGCAGTCCTGGAAATCATTGCCGAAATTGGCGGCAGAAAGTTTCGCCGATTGGGATCTCAACAACTTAAAATAAGGCGAACGCAGGGAAATTCGGATGACCGCAGCTAATATTTCCAAACTTCAGAAGTATCAAAAACTGGCGCGCTTCGCCGTCCTTTCATTTCTAATCATGTGGGTGATCACGCTGGGGAACCTGTTCTTTTTCATGTTTCTGTCGCCGAATCCACCTTTCAGTTATCACAATCTCAACAATCGGCTGGGCATGGCCGATTTCGTGCGCATATATGTCTCTGCAAAATTGGCGGCATCGGACGACAGGACGCATATTTATGACTATGCGCCCCAACTGAAAATTGTTAAAAGCGTTCTAAAAACGAACGAGGAGCCGGAGGCGGCAGACAGCAATTACACGCCCCATATGTGCGTAATGATGACGCCCATATCCCTGCTTCCACTGGTCAATGCCTTCTGGGTATGGCTGGGCAGTTCATGTCTTTGCGGCTTCCTTTCGATGTATTGGATTTTAAAAAGAGAGCGCCATTTCAACAACTGGACAACTGCAATTACGATGCTGGCTGTCTTTGGATCGATAAATTCGATGAACGTCTTGCTGACCGGTCAAACAACCTGGTTTTTGCTGACGATGTTCACCGCTTTTTACTGGGCGATGATTCATCAAAAGGAAGTTGCCGCCGGAATCGCTCTGGCATTCACAACCATCAAGCCGCAATACAGCCTGTACTTTGTTGTCGGCATCATTGCAAAACGCCGCTGGACTGCATTGCTTACTTTTGCAGCGGCGGTATCAATCATGCTGGGCTATGCAGCCTACCAATTGGGATGGGAAAACGTTCTTAATTATCCCAAGCTGATGAGCGCAAAAGAGATCTCGCCGGAATTCTATCCGGCCAAGATGTGCTGCATGAGAGGCCTGCTCACCATGTTCCTGCCAATAGACACCGCCCTCAAGGCAAGCGGCGTAATCCAGATACTTTCATTGCCTTTTGTCTTCAAACTTTGGATGAGCGGCAAAGACAACATCGAAAAGAGAAAGTGGACTTTGTCTATAACCATGCTTCTCTCTCTGGTACTGGGCACGCACGTCAATGCTTATGACTGCCTGCTTGTGGCGCTGCCGGCCATGCTAACTATGCCGGACATCAGCCCATTTGTGATTTGGAAGATACCGTGCAAACCGCTCAAGGTTTGGTCGCTTCTTATGCTGTCGTATCCCATTGCCGGCTGGGCTCTGGGATCAAACAACTATGTATTTCTGCCGCTCAATATTGCCCTGGTCATTAGCGGGCTAATGTATATGGCCAGTCCCGAGATGAACGTTCAGGCTCCAGAGCCCAGCTCCGCAGCACCTTAGGCAGACTGTTCTTCCGGCAATTCAGATTCCTCCGATCCGACCAGGCGACGGACCGGTATTTTCATGACCGACATGAAAAACGAGTTAAAACAAATTTCCGTCCCCACCGCCATCAGTGTCAGTGCTGCCAGGGCGGCGCGCACGGCAAATAGGCCCTGCCCATAGGTCATCAGCCACTCGTAGACGATTTTGAGATTGATGGCCACACCGGCCAGTAGCAGTATGCCACCAATAATGATGCCAGTTTCGAAACTGATCACGCTCAAAAGTCTTCTCAACTTTTCATCGTAAGAAGCAAGACCGGTGTAGGTCTTGATCAAAAAACACGACAAAATCAATTGCACACCGAGGATGATGGCAATTGAGCTGGGAAACAGGAAGTGGTAGTCCAAAAATACTTTGCCCACCGTGACCGGGCCGCCCAACAACAAGACAAATCCACAGATTCCGGCCAGGCACAAAAGAATCCCGGGCAGCATAAACAGTTTATCGGCCGCGTAGGTAAGAATGAATCGCAAATGATGCCAGCCGTCCCTCCAGGGGCGCAAATGCGGCTTGCGATCACGCTTATCGACATGCAAAGTGGCAGGCACTTCAGCTATTCTGAGCTTGAGAAGACTGGCTTTGATTGTTGTTTCCGATGCCCATTCCATGCCTGTTGCCTGGATGTCCATTCTTTCAAAAGCACTGCGAGCGAAGGCCCTGATACCACAATTGACGTCGCTAATGCCGGTGCCAAAAAAGACATTGACGAGCCATGTCAAAACGGGAGTACCCAAATAACGATGCAGATTGGGCATGGCACCCTCATCAATTGTGCCGCGCAACCTTGTTCCCATCACATACTCGTAGCCCTCGCGCAGTTTGCTGACGAATCTTTCGATCTCGCCAAATTCGTAGCTGCCGTCTGCATCTCCAATCAGGATATAGCGCCCTTGCGCCGCCTCAATCCCGCCTGTAAGCGCGCTGCCATATCCTTTCAACTCGATATTCGCAACCCGGGCGCCCAGTCCGCGCGCAATCTCCGGGGACCCGTCCGTAGAGCCATTATCAGCAACAATTACTTCACCGCTGTAAGAAGAGAGCGCCGCTTTGGCAGACTCAATTACGGCAGGCAGCGTCTTCGCTTCATTTAAGCAGGGAATAACGATTGATATTTCGAGTTGGTCCATGTCACCAAGCTGCAGACATTCTCAAGTGAAATAATAGCTGACTTTGCGGGAAATAATTATCCACCACACTGTACAATGCTGAGACGCTTGAATGGCGTCAAAAATGACGGCACAATTATGAGTTTTTTGCATGTCGGACTTAGCTGACGACGGACTATTTCAATACAGAGGGCGTTTTGTCGGCATCACTGAGCGCATTGCCGACAGTATGCGGCGCAAAATGTTTGACCGCTTTATGCAGGAATTCACGCCCTCTGAAGCAATGTCTGTCGTAGACGTCGGTGTCACCGACGATCAAAGATTGGATTCTAATTTTTTTGAAAAACTCTATCCTTTCAAATCGGCAATTACGGCTGTCGGGCTGCAGGATGCCAAATTTCTCGAGACTCAATTTCCCGGCTTGAAATTCGTACAGGCAGATGCTCTGTCATTACCGTTTGCCGATCAGTCATTTGATCTGGCCGTCAGTTTTGCCGTCATCGAACATGTCGGCAACAACGAACGCCAGAGAGCCTTTGTCAGAGAACTTTGCCGAGTCGGCAAACGAGTCTGCCTGACGATGCCTAACCGCTGGTATCCCATCGAGTTTCACACTGTTTTGCCTCTTTTGCACTGGTTGCCGCCTGAAAAGTTTCGCCGCATCATTCGCCTGCTCGGCAAAGAATTTTTTTCCCACGAAGAAAATCTCAATCTTTTAGGGGAAAAAGATTTGCTGGCTCTGCTCGAACCAGGCACACGTGCGCGCCTGATACCATTTCATTTCCTTTCTCTGGGCATCTCCAACTACATGCTCATAATCGACCCAAAAGACGGCTAACTGCCGGCGTTCGGCTTGTTGGTGGGCAATACGCATAAGAAAGAACCCAGGTAGAGCAAACCGGCAACCAGCACCATGGCGTTTACCCCAAACTGGGTGGAAAGATTCTCCAGAAGGGCGCCCACTACCGCTCCGAACAAGTTGAAGGCGAGGCTGCGCCCAGGCACCGTGACCTGAGAAAACGAAGTTGCAAATATGAGCGCCGCCATGCAAATAGGCAAAAGCGTGAAGAGAGTCACCACCAGATGCCCGGCATTCATGACTGTGGCTCCCCAGTTGAGAATTTGATTGATCGGCAGAAAGCAGCTGATCAATATGCTGGCGAAAAGGAGCGCATAGAGGGCAAATTGATTGAGCAATCTGCCGAAGCGAATCACTGCCGCATTGGCGATCAAAATCATGATCAAAATTCCAGATATGACAATTGCCGACGTCAGCCAGGTCGAACCGTAAAGCAGAGAAAGGCGCGATATGGATTGCAATTCCAGGAGCATGAATGCCGCTCCCAGAAAAAACATCTGCCAGGAGCGCCGATCTCGCTCACCAAATAAAAATTTGCGTCCGGCATAAGCGCTTAATAGCAGCACTTCCAAAACAACAAGAAGATAGGGCCAGTCAATCACTGCCGGGGTGACAAAAATATAGGGCCAATCATCGGTCATGATTCTGGAAGCCGCGGTCTTGGGCGGTGCTTCAGCTGCAAATGGCAGAGCAGCA